>NZ_JAJBUX010000065.1 GCF_020860125.1 Cloacibacillus sp.
GGGCAAAGTCAAAAGATAAAGCGTTATTTATTCCTTGCACCGTCGAAGCTAAACCACAATTTACCGTTTTCCCCACCCAAAAGAAATCGGCGTTTAGACGTGCGGATAACGAAATAACTGAGGGCTTGGCAAGCGGAGGCGCACTAAAGTGCGGTGAGCATTGCCAAGCCCTCAGTTATGAAGTTAGTCGTGCGTATAAACGCCGATTTACTATTTGCCCATTAAAGATGAAATAGTATCCCACACCTCGGGTTTTTCGTGGCCTTTTCGCCAACCGGCCATTCCGGCGAGGCCGTATTTATCCACCAGCGAGAGCTTCCGCTCTATCGAGGCGGCGTTTTCGACCCATATCTTCTGAACCTTGCCGTTCGCGACGTAGGTGAAATAATACTGTCCCGGCGTCTCAAGCCACTGCATCTGAGCGCCGCGCTTCGCGGCGAGCTCCTCCGCCTCGGCCATCGTCAGGGTGTAGCCCTTCACCTTCACGCCGCCGTTGGCTTTCGTCTCCTCCCAGCGGCGCATGTAGAAGGGAACGCCAAGCACCAGCTTCGACGGCGGGACTCCCTCCGCGAGGGTACCCTCGACCGCCTTCGTCACCCAGGGCATCGAGGCTACGGAACCGGCGCGTGGGCTTGTACGCCAGTGTTCGTCGTAGGCCATCAGCATGACATAGTCGACATATTTCGCAAGTTCGCCGCGGTCATGGCTCCGCGAAGATTTAGTGTTCGCGGGGATGAATACGTCGACGGATAGCGTTAGCCCCTCGGGGCGCAGCAGTTCGGATATTCGCGCGACAAAGCGCACGAACTGCGCGCGGTCGGCTTCGTTCATTCCCTCAAAGTCGATGTTGACGCCGTCGAGGCCGTAGAGCTTCGCGTAGATTATGAGACGCGCCATAAAGAGGTTCATCGCGCGCGCGTTCTTAAAAAAGGCGGTCGTCATGGCGGCGTTGAAGCTGTTGGAGACCAGCCCCCACACGCGGTATCCCCTGCGGTGGGCTGACTCAACATAGGCGGCGGAGGCGCGGTTCGCCATACCACCGTTCGCGTCCATGAGATTGAACCAGGTCGGGGATAGGACGTCAAGGCCAGGTATCGCATTCTGCGCGCCGAGATTGGGATTATCGAGCGTCACATGTTCCCAGGTCATCGTCAGCTTGCCCGAAATTGGGGGCAGCTCCACGGCGCCGCTCTGCACATATCCTCTGACGCTGTCGTTAGGGGTAAAGACGACGCTCCCGTTTTCCCTTCTGAAATCAAGGTTCGTCAGGTTCTGCATCCCGCTCATGTTGAAGTAGGAGACGCCCTCGACGGAGAGCGAGGGGAAATATAGCGCTATCTGGCGTCCGGCGAGCTGAGCTAGCACGGGGCTGTCAAAGCGCTGCGCGGGGTCTGTGACGCCGATGTAGAAACCTTTGTTGTTCGGCCCATCCTCTAGAGGCACGCCCATCAAACGAAGCGCCTCCGCGGGCGCCCAAAGGGCTTCGGCCCTGAAAAATGCGGTGCCAAGCAGGTCAGGCTGTACGCCGCTTTGGCTTTCAAAATATATCTCCACCGGTTCGTCTCCATCCGCCGCGAAAGCCGCGCCATTAAAGGGCACGGAGACGAGGGCCGTGAGTAATAACATCTTTAAAAATCTTACGAGTGAACACTTCATTGCAAAACTCCTTTCGTCATTCAGAGGATATTTTACTCTAAAAAGATGATTGCAGCTTATGTAAATTTGCTATAATGGCCCTTAGTGTTTACGATACTAAGAGAGGGAAAGACTTTGATAAAAAAAATCATCCTGCTTTGCGTGTCTTTTATGCTGATAACGGCAAACTTAGCGCCAGCCGCCGAAGAGGACGACAGCATGGGGCTCGGCATCTCCGTTCCGGTCTTCATCATGCACATGAAGATCGCCGCGCGCAAGGTCAAGTGGAGTTTCTCCTCCGCACGCATAGAAAATGAGATGATCCGCCTGGAGGACGGCAATTACGTCGCCGAATATAATGACTCTATCCTGCTCTATCTCAACACGATGCCGGGAACGAAGATGCTCAAAAATGTCGCCCTTTCCTTCACCGTCGCCCCAGGAGAGCCCCCGATTGGATACAGCCGCGGCGGACTGCACAACGGCGAGGATCAATATGAGAGCATCTGCCAGCAGATCATCATGGCCTTTGACCCGCAGATCAGCCAGAAGGAGGCACGCCGCATGCTGCGCAGGCTGGGACTATACGGTCCTGTGCTCGACGGACGGCAGAGGTATGACCGCCGCGGCGGCCTCGTCTATATAATGAAGCTGCAGAATAACGGTACGATTGTATTGGTAGTCTCCGGAGTTTAAACGTATAATAGGCGCATGTTTCGGCAAGAAGAGAACAAAAACATTACGAATAAAGAGAGGATAAATGTCATGACAAGAGACGAACTTCTGGATAAGCTCGACGAGGCCCAGACAAACGAAGAGATAAGAGAGATCGGCGAGGAGCTCCTCACACAGGACCCCAAGAGCCCCTACGGAAAACTGGCTGTCTGGGAGACGATGGGCTACGAAGACGCCGTGGAAAACCTCGATATGCTGCGCGAGGCGCTGGATGAGATCCGCGCTGTGGTCGACGCGAAGGAGATACCCGCCGTCATAGATGAAGATAGGGATTCTCTCGTCTACTGCACGGTGATGATGAATCTCGGCTATTCGCTGCTCGCGGAGGGCGAGATCGAAGAGGCATACGAGGTGGCCAAGGAGTTTGCCAATTTTGACGACGAGGGCTCTTTCCCCAGCCGTATGCTGCTCTACCGCTGCATGCTGGACCTTGAGCTCTACGGCGATATCTTTGAAACGCTTGAGGCGGACCCGCTCGAATCCGTCGTCGGCGAGCACGCGCGCGCGATCGCGCTTCTGGAGACCGGCGCCCCGGCCGGAGAGGTGCGCGACGCCATAAACTACGCCATCTCGCTCTCCCCCGACGTCCCCTTCTTCGTCATCAATATCTGGGATTTCCCGGAGGCCGAAGAGGAGATAGAGGATGAGCTGGAAGAGGTGGTGAACGACGCGACCTACCTCGCGGAGCCGTGGTGCAAGTCTGACAAGCGCCTCGCCGCCATCAGCGCGCCGACCTTCCTCTTCGGATATCTCACCAACAGGCTCGCGGACGAAAAAGAGATGAAGGTGCTGCGGGAGGGTTACGAGGAGGCCGGAGTATCGGAGCGTATCGAGGCCGTCAAGAAGCGCCTCGAAGAGCTCGAAAGGGCCAATACTGACCCTGAGGAGATCGACGCGGAGGCTCTCGGCGAGACGGCGGAGATACTCGAGGAGCTTCTCGGAGAATAGAGACGCCAGATATTTACAGCCGCTTCAGCGCCGCCGTTAATCACGGCGGCGCTTTTTTGGCGTCGTAAACAGACGAGTATATCTTTAGCCCCCGGGTCGTGGGGAATTTGACGCGGCGCGGCGGCTCTGCTAGTATCTAGAGCGTTTTGCACCCTGCCGCGTGGAAGCTTTCCGGCGCGGAGCGGAGGATTTTACGATGATTCGGGACATGACCGCCGGCAGCCCCGCAAAGACTATGGTATCTTTCGCGCTGCCGATGATTCTGGGAAACCTTTTTCAGCAGTTTTATAATATTGTGGACCTCATCGTCGTCGGAAATTTCGTCGGCGCTTCGGCGCTCGCCGCCGTCGGAGCCTCAGGCTCTGCGACCTTTCTCTTTATCGCCCTCTCCACCGGCGGCGCGGCGGGCTGCACCGTCGTGATATCGCAGTTTTTCGGATCGCATAGGATGAGTGAAACAACATCCGCCGTCTACACGACGCTTATCTCGATGACCGCAACCGGCGCGCTGCTGGCCCTCTCCGGCCTCGTCTTCGGAGACGGCATCCTGCGGCTGATGGGAACGCCGCTGGAACTCTTCAGCGACGCCTCCGTCTATTTAAAAATCTATACGCTGGCACTGCTCTTTATGTTCCTCTACAACGGCGTGACCGCTTCGTTCAACGCCCTCGGCGACAGCCGGACGCCGCTGTTTCTGCTTGTCTTTACCTCGGTTTTGAACATCGCGCTCGACCTGCTGTTCGTCATCCGCTTCGGTTTGGCCGTTCCCGGCGTCGCCTGGGCGACTTTGATCTCCCAGGCCTTCGCGGCCTTCGCGGGGCTCACGATCCTTCTTTCGCGGCTCCTGGATATCCGGCTCCAGGACAGGCCGGCCATTTTCTCCGCGGCGCTGTTCAGGAAGATATACCGTATCGCGCTGCCTTCGATGATACAGCAGTCGATCGTCTCCATGGGATTTATCTTCGTCCAAACGCTCGTCAACAGGTACGGCCCCGTGCTGATGGCGGGCTACACCGCCGCCACAAAGATAGACAACATCGCGATACTGCCGATGCTCAACGTCGGCAACGCCCTTTCCGCCTTCACGGCGCAGAATATGGGGGCCGGAAAGTATGAACGGATCGGCAGAGGCGTCAGAGCCGCCTCCCTGATGTCCTCAACGATAGCGCTGGCGCTCACCGCCGCGATTTTCCTCTTCGGCAGGGAATTTCTCGGCTTCTTCGTAGACGCCGAGGCAAACGCCGCCGTCATCGGGGTGGGAATGGATTACCTCCGCGCCGTCTCGGCCTTTTATATTATGATGGGAATGAGCAATATCTTCGCGAGCGTACTGCGCGGGGCGGGCGACATGAGCGCCTTCACCTTCTGCACGCTGACAAATTTCGGCCTGCGCATCGTTATGGCCTATGCCCTCGCGGCAAAGATCGGCCCGGCGGCCATCTGGTGGTCGCTGCCGATTGGCTGGGCCGCCGGCCTCGCGCTCGCCGCCGCCAGATATGCCGGCGGCAAATGGCGTTTGAAGGGATTGATTTGAAATAACCTCCCAGTTCGCGGGCGGCAGAACTCTATATGACGGCGGCAGCACCCGGCGTCCACGGCGGAAAGAAGAGGCTTTTACAAAAAAGGCCGCGCTCCTCTCTTACAAGGAACACGGCCCATATAAATCTGTTATGCCGGGCTTACCGCCTCAGCGCCGCCTGAACAGTCAGTCCCGATCCCACACCTTTACGCTGGGGTCAACGAGACGGTAGACAAAACCGTTCGCCCTGTCCCATGCGTAGGGGCCGGATTCCGCGATGCCGCCGAAGCCGTTGAGGAACTGGAGGCCGCGGCTCATCGCATAGTCATACGTCCTCACGCCGTTATAGACCGGTACGAAGGGGTAAGGCCCCTCTATTTTGCTGCTTGCCCAGTAGCCGCCCATATCGGTCTCCGCTAGGAGGCTGTCGAGCGTATTCCTAAAGGGTGCGGGCATATTGTCGATGAAGATCAGCTTGCCCATCGAGGACTGCGCAAACTGCCGCATAAGGTAGGCTGCGGCATATTTCCCCTCCGGCATCTGCGAGAGCGCGGTGACGGCGTTGAAGAGCGCGTTTACCGCCACTATCTGCTTCGGGACGTAAGAGGCCGGCGGAAAGAATCCCGTCACCTGCTGCCAGTTCGCGGGGTCTCCCTCAGGGAACCATTTCTTCACCAAAGCCGCCGAGGCCGCGGCCCGCGTCTGCAAATTGGGCGCGGAGCAGGAGAGCTCCCACAGCTCGCGCTCGCTGCCAGCCGGCGCGAGCAGCGCTATCTGGTCATAAAAGGCGGGCCCCTCGGTCTTGATCTTTTGTCTGTTTTCCATCTGCGCGACAAACGTATCCCAGTCGTCTCCCGCGGCTGCCGCGCCGCAAAATACCGCGGCCAAAGCCGCCGCCAGCATCAGCACAAATTTTTTTTTCATGAGAATTCGCTCCCTTCAAACGATCCGGATATCCACTTTATGTCACCGCCGCCAAAGGTCGGAGGCCGGCATCAGTATTTGATGTCGCCGCGGACGGTGATCTCCCGCTCCCACCTGCCGCCCGGCCAACTCTTCGCGTTCACGCCGTTGGGCAGTATCTTCCACATTTTGACCCCCGCGCCCTCTTTGGCCGTAATGTCCAGCTTGAACTTGGAACCGTAGGCAAAGGGAATGAATGCCACGCCTTTGCCTTGGTAAATACGCTCATCCCGGGCGGCGGAAGAGGCCCCCGCGGGAACGACGCGCCACGGCGCGCCGCGCTTCATCGGATAGGCCTCGAAGCTTCCGACCGACGAGGTGGTGAACATCAGGACGCCGGTCTTGGAATAGCCTCGCATGAAGCCGCTGAGAAATTCCGCCTGCGCATCGACGATACCGGCCGTCGTCAGCGCTGTGAGGCAGAAATTGCCAAGATAGAACAGAGAGAAGCCGTTTTCGGAGCCAAGCGCGCGCCCAATCACCGAAGCGGCCTTGTCGCGGCGTCCGGCGGCGAAATACTGCTCCGATTCAGCCCGCACCGCCGCGCGTTTCTCCGGCGATAGGATCAGCGCCAGCGAAGTCTCGTAGACGGCGGGCATCGCCGCCGGAGACTCGGCAAGTTCTTTCTCCTCGGCCGCGACGTCCCGCGACAGTACCGCGGCATCCGCCGAAAGTACGCTCTCTTCGCTCTCCACCGCGGCCTGCTGATGAATCAGGGCATCCAGGTTGGCCGTACTCTGAGCCGCGAAGGCCGCCTCCCGGGAAAAGAGGGAGAACGCCAGGGCAAATATCAAAAATTTCAACAATCTCACAAAGAAACACCTCTAAGATACTAAATTACCGATTTAGATACATTTTATATAT
>NZ_JAJBUX010000066.1 GCF_020860125.1 Cloacibacillus sp.
TAAAGGCGCCCTCTGTGAGGGAGCTGGCTCGGCGGTGTTTTTTCGCCGAGACTGAGGGAGAGTTGACCTTCGGTTCTCCCGCGGCTTTTGCCGCGGGCTCTGTTTGGCGCGGTTTCCGCGCCAAACAGAGCAACACTCCTTCCGTCTCGCCGCAAAAGCGGCGGCGATCCACCTTCCTCAGAGAGGAAGGCTTTAAGAAAAAACCGCAATTTATCTCTTTCCCTACCCTAAGGAAATCGGCGTTTAGAAGTGCGAGTTGCTAAATAACTTTGGGGTCTGCGCCCGGAGCCGTATCTTTATACGGTGAGGACCGCAGACCCCGAAGTTATGACGCAAATCGTGCTTATAAACGCCGATTTCACTGTTTAAGCGGTCTTAACGGAAGCCGCCTTCTGCAGTCCCAGCTTCTCCACGGCGTCTTCGCGCATCTTATACTTCAAAATCTTTCCCGCGGCGTTCATCGGGAAGGCGGGAACGAAATCGATGTAGCGCGGACACTTGTGGCGCGCCATGTTCGCGAGGAAGTGATCCTTGATCTCCTTCTCCGTCGCCGTTTCGCCCTCCTTGAGGATGACGCAGGCCATGATCTCCTCTCCCATCGCCTCGTCTGGAACGCCGATCACCTGAACGTCCTTGACCTTCGGATGCATGTAGAGGAACTCTTCCAACTCCTTCGGGTAAATATTCTCGCCGCCGCGGATGATCATATCCTTAAGACGGCCCGTTATGCGGTAATATCCGTCGGCGGTGCGGCAGGCGAGGTCTCCGCTGTGCAGCCAGCCGTCCTTGTCGATGGCCGCCGCGGTCGCCTCCGGCATTTTATAATATCCCTTCATTATATTGTAGCCGCGGGCGACAAACTCGCCCGTCACTTCGTCGGGCAGATCCTCGCCCGTCTCCGGATCGACTATCTTGCACTCGACCTCCGGCAGCGCCCGGCCTACCGTGGCGACGCGCTGTTCTATGGTGTCGGTGGTGTCGCTCATCGTCGTGCCAGGCGACGCCTCCGTCTGTCCGTACGTGATGACGATCTCCTTCATATTCATCTTATCTATGACGTCGCGCATCTTCGAGATCGGGCAGGGGCTGCCAGCCATGATGCCGGTACGCATATAAGAGAAGTCCGTCTTCTCAAAATCCTCGTGCTCCATCATCGCGATGAACATCGTCGGCACGCCGTGGAAGCAGGTGATACGCTCCTGATTGATACAGGCCAGCGAGGCCTTCGTCGAAAAATAGGGCAGCGGCGAAAGCGTCGTGCCGTGCGTCATTGAGGCGGTCATCGCGAGCACCATGCCGAAACAGTGGAACATCGGCACCTGAATCATCATGCGGTCGGCCGTGGAGAGGTCCATGCGGTCGCCGATGCATTTGCCGTTGTTGACAACGTTGTAATGCGTGAGCATAACCCCCTTGGGGAATCCCGTCGTACCGCTCGTGTACTGCATGTTGCAAACATCGTGGATGTCGACGGCGGCGGCGAGGCGGTGGACCTCCTCTGCCGGCGTCAGGTGCGCGCGGGCCACGGCCTCCTCCCAGGTGAGGCAGCCCTTCATCTTAAAGTCCACGGTAATAATGTTGCGCAGGAACGGCAGGCGGCGGCAGGCGAGAGGCTTGCCGGGCGTCGCCGTCTCCAGCTCGGGGCAGAGTTCCTTCATAATATCGTCGTAATGCGAGTCGCGGAAGCCCTTTATCATCACGAGCGTGTGGGTGTCCGACTGGCGCAGCAGATACTCGGCCTCGTGGATCTTATAGGCGGTATTGACGGTGACGAGCACCGCGCCGATCTTCGTCGTCGCCCAGAATGTCAGATACCACTGGGGCAGGTTCGTCGCCCAGATCGCGACGTGACTTCCGGGGCCTACGCCGAGCGATATCAGCGCGCGCGCGAATTCGTCGACGTCGTCGCGGAATTCGGAGTAGGTGCGGGTATAGTTCAGCGTCGTGTATTTGAAGGCGTACTGGTCGGGGAACTCATCGACGATGCGGTCGAGCACCTGCGGGAAGGTCATTTCAATCAGCTTGTCCCTCTGCCACGGATAGAATCCGGTGCCGCGCTTGTTCTCATAGAGGCGCTTCGACTTCACCATACGCGCGGGGCTGCCGAAACGGTTCATCGTGTTTACAAAATGCAGGGAGATCAGCTCGATACTCTCAATGTCGGGCATCCACTGCGGATCCCACTCCATTGAGATGAAGCCGTCATAATTCAGCGAATAGAGGGCGCGCATCATCGCGTCAATCGGCAGGCTGCCCTCGCAGACGAGGCGGTACTCCATCACGCCATCCGTGACGACGGAGTCCTTCAGGTGCACATGCTTGATATAGGCGCCGAGGTTCTTCACCGTCTTCTCCGGCGCTTCGCCGGCGTCGCGGAAGGTGTGCTGCATATCCCAGAGCGCCGCGAGATTGTCGCAGGAGAAAGAATTGAGCACATCGCAGAGCTTGTCGGTATCGGAAAAGGGGCCGATCGTCTCGATCAGCAGCGTAACGCCTGCCTCCTGCGCCGCTGGCAGCATCCTCTGCAGCACCGCCATCACCGCGGCGCGCTCATCCTCGTACGAACCGCCAGTCTCCTTCGCCCCGAGACGCACATATGGTATGCGCAGGCTCTTCGCGGTGTTGATATAATCCGTTATCTCCGCGCAGTTTTCTTCAAACATCGTCTTGTCGGCAATGTTGTGCCAAGTATCGATGCAGGGTATCGAAAGCCCGGCCTCGGTCATCTCGCGGTGCGCCGCGTTCGCCCGCGCGGGGTCGAAGATGCTGTTCTTCTCCGAGAGCTTCGGCTCGTGTATATTATGGACCTCTATGCCCGCGAAGCCGCCGTCCTTGGCGACGGTGCAGAAATCCTCCCATGTATGGTCGTGCCATCCGAAAGTCGAAAATGAGAGCTTCATTATCTGTGATTCTCCTCGTATGAAATCTTATTCAGAGCGTTGAAATAGGCCCTGATGCTGGAACCGATGATATCCGTCGAAATTCCGTTGCCGGAATAGAGCTTGCCGTTCGAGCGAAGCTTGACGAGCGTCGAACCCATCGCCTCGCGCCCCTCGGTGACCGCCTGGATCTGAAAATCGTCAAGATCATAATGGTGGCCCGTTATCTGCTCTATCGCGAGGAAGGCGGCGTCGATCGGGCCGTCGCCGACCGCGAGGCCGAAGAGGTCCTGCCCGTTGTGGCGGCAGTGGATGTTGGCCGTCGCGCTGATGACGTTGCCGCTGTTGATGACGAAGCTCACCAGCTCGTAGGATGGCGGCACCTGCAGGGCGCTCGTGGCGATGATCGCCTCCAGCTCCTTCGTGCCGACAGACTTCTTCTCCGCGACATTGTTGAAGGTGTCGTAGACCTTCACCAGATCCTCCTCTGAGAGATCGTAGCCAAGGCGCTCGACGGCCTTGCCGACCGCCGTGATATCGTCGTTCGCGTCCAGCCTGATATCCGAGCCGTCGGATATGGACAGCCCCGTGTCGAAGGCGCTCGTCTTACTGCGCTCCGAGCGGGATATCCAGTTCATCTGCGCAATCGAACGGTTCAGCTCCGTATACTTTATGCCGCTGAAAAAGCCGCAGTCATCGCCGCGCATGCGGATGATGTGCGACGCCGTCTCCAGCTCAGGCGCGTAGCCGCCGCTGACGGCCACGTCCACCTCCGAGGCCCCGGCCTTCACGGCGGAGACGGCGCAGGCCGCCGCCATCGAGAGCTCGTCAGAGCACTTGACGGCGAGCGCCGCCTCTTTGAGTTCCGGCACATTGGCATATATCTCTTTGACAAAATTATTAAACTCATAGGGCATCATCGTACCGGCAGAATCACATATCGTAACGGTAGAAGCGCCGGCGGCTACCGCCGTGCGCAGCGCCTGATAGAGAAACTCCGGCTCGCTGCGCGTCGCGTCGACGGCGGCAAACTCCACGTCGGCGCAATACTCGCGGCTCTTGCGCACGAGCTTGCCGATCATCTCAATAATCCCCTCCGGCTTCTTGTTGCAGACAAACTCCATCTGCACCGCCGAAAGCGGCGCCTCCACATAGAGGCGCGGATGGGCGGCCTCCGCGATGGCGCTCCACGCCGTATCCACACCGGCCTCCGTGCTGCCAACGGGAATAGAGAGCGTGCTCTTCTTCACCGCGGCGGCGACCGTGCGCACCAACAGCGAATCTATCTTTACATTGGTGATCGGCGCAAGGCTGATAACGTCAAGATTGAGCTTGTCAAGGATCTTCGCCATCTCTATGATCTCCTTGAAAGAGAGCGCCCCTTCAAGTCCGCGTGCCGCCTCGCGCAGCGTGATGTCCGTAAATTTGATTCTCTTCATCGCCAACACTCCTTTTTGTCGTTTCCAGGTTTAAATTCCTGCCAATGTCCGCCGCCCCCGCGGGCATAAAAAAAGCCCCTGAGGCATAGCATGCCTCAGGGACGAATATACAGATCATCGCGGTACCACCCTGATTGCCGCAAAATATCCACGGCCACTCATTGGCGCCTATAACGGGGCCAGCCGTAATCCCTTAACAGCTTTCGCCTTAGGGGACTCCGCTCCGGAGCGAGACCGCTTCACTACCCTTCGGTTCCGGCTCTCACCTGCGTGCCGGCTCTCTGTAAACCTATCTGTAATGACCGTAACTCCATCATCGCGTTTGCCGCTATTTAATTACCATAGTCCTGAGAAATTGTAAATCAAGACTGCATTTTTTAATGATATTACTACTCTCGATTTTTTGTCAAGCTGTTTTATGAAAATCGCGGGAATTATTTTGTACATCCGCTAAACATCTGCTGCAGGAAACAGATCCAATTGACTGGGAAAATATAGATTATCAAAAACAATTCTTTCGTTATCTAAACTTTACTTATAAAAGTTTTATTTGTCCAAAATATTAAAAAAACAAATTCTATAGACAATAGCTATATATTAATAATTTTGTGTCATAACGAAAAATGAATATTCTGTAACAATAGGCATAATAATAAATTTAATATTGCCATCGTCTATTAATTATGATAGAATTTTTAAAAAGTTTTACAGCTGATATCTGTTATAATAG
>NZ_JAJBUX010000067.1 GCF_020860125.1 Cloacibacillus sp.
GTTTGATATTTTGCAGTTGTAGCAGCTTCCCACGACGCCGCCGGTGTATCTGCCGCCGTTGACATTGCCGCCGTTGATGCAGTTTGATATCGTGCCGTTGCTGCCTCCCGCAATGCCGCCGTTGGTTCCGTTGCCGGAGTTTAAAATATTGCCGTTGTTGAGGCAGTTCAGTATCTTACCAATGTTGTTGTTGTGTCCCACGATGCCGCCTGTTTGGACGTTATTTGCGGAGCCGGTCAGGGAGCCGGCGTTTACGCAGCCCTCTATCGTACCGTAGCAGCTTCCCGCGACGCCGCCCGCGTCACTGTTACTGTCAGTAATAGTTATATCGCCGCTGACGGTGAGGCCCCGCACAGTGCCGCCGCTGTCGACGACGCCGAAGAACCCCATGTAGGTGGTTTGTTTCGTTATCCGGTAGCCCTTGACGGTATGGCCCGCGCCGTCGAAGGTGCCGGTGTATTCGTGGTTTATATCATAGCCGATGGGTCTCCACTCCGTAGGGTTCCCGTCCGTATCCGCGAGGTCGATGTCGGTGGTGAGGCGCGCTTTGGCGGAGAGGAGGTCGTCGCTGCTGTTTACGCCGTCGCGGAAGTCACAGAGGTCTTTGGAGGTGGCGATGATGTAATAGCCGTCGCCGTCCTTTTTCAAATCATTGAAATCGGCGCGTGCCGGTCCGGGGGCGGCGAGGATGAAGAGGGTCAAAATAAAGAGCAGCAGCCGCGCGCGGCGGCTAAAATGAATTGCAGTATGCTTAACGGGAGGGGGCGAACTGGGGTTAAATAATTTTAATGGCTGACGGCTTTCACATGGCGACATATTGTATCGCTCTCCTTTCTCTCTTGTAAAGCTACGTATCACATACTGTGGATAGGGGCCGCGAAGGAATATCCGCGGCCCGTCCCTATTTTTCTTTATGTTCTGTTTTTGTCTATTTCGCTGGCCGTCTCTTTTTCAGGAGCAGCGGGATCAGCGCGAAGAGCGCCATCGCACCTACGCCCGCGGCGCAGCCGCCGCTGCCGCTGGTGTAGACTCTGTTGACGGAGACGGTGGCCTGGGCCGCCTTCAGGCCATCGTCGGTCGTGACGGTGATGGTGGCGGTGCCGATTGCGACGGCGGTCACTCCGCCGTTGGCGTCCACTGTGGCGATCTTTTCGTCGCTGCTCTTCCAGGTGACGCCCTTATTATCGGCGTCGGCCGGCAGTACCTCGGCGGTGAACCGGATGCTATCGCCGATCTTCAGCGCCGTACCCTCGGGGGATATCTTCACCGATTCCACCGGCACGAGGGGAGCGGTGACGGTGACGAGGCAGCCCGCTAACACGACCATACCCTCTTCCGTGCCGAGGGCTTTGGCGGTGACGACGGTCTGACCGGGGTTATGGGCGACGATCTCGCCATTTTCGCTGACGGTGGCGACATTCTCGCTGCTGCTCTTCCATTCGATTCTTTTGTCACTGGCGTCCGCCGGGTAGAGGGTGGCGGTGAGTTTCTCATGCTCTCCGGATTGCAGCTGCATCGCTTCCTTTGAGAGCTCAATGCGGTTTACCCAGACTGTCGGTTTTAGAACGGTAATCTCAAGCGTTGGCCTGCCTTTGACGCTGCCGTCCTTAGTTTTAACGTTGACGGTGGTGGTTTCGCCGGCCTTGAGCGCCGTGAAGGTCGCCGCTTCGCCCTTCTCTATCTCTTCCACCCTGTCGAGTGAGATGACGGAGGAGTCTCCTATGAGCCAATCTAACTTCCTGTTTGTGGCGTTGTCGGGTACGAATCGTGCGGAGGCTGTGAACTGTTCTCCTGCATAGAGTGATTTTTTGCCATCCGCGGAACCCTCGATATTGAGCACGATGGTCAGTGCCTTTACCTCGCTGACGGTCACTCTGCAGTCGTCGGAGATGCTTTCGTTCTCAGAGGCGGCGGCCCATATTGTAGCTGTGCCGGGGCTCTTTGAGGTTACGTTGCCGCTCTCGTCTACCTCGGCGATGCCGGGGGCGCTGCTGCTCCAGACGATTTTCTTGTTCGTGGCCTCGTCCGGTGTCACGCGGGCCGAGAGCTGTGCCGTATCACCGAAGCCTTTGAGTGTGATGTCCTTGCTCGATGTTATCTTCACGCCGGTGACGTGGATGGGTTCCACAACCTCGATGGCGCGTGTGAAGGAATATGTGAGCGGGGTCGTAGGAATAATAATACCGCCGTGGTTGAAGTCGCTCACGTAGAGGTCGGCGGAGAGCGCAACGGCGGCGTCTCCAGTCTTGTTCTTGGCGGTGACCGTTATCTTGCCGCTGCTGTCGATCTCGCTCTTGCCGATGGTGATGATATCGCTGTTGGTACTTGCCCTCGAATTTCTAACATTGTTGCCGTACGTTACCGGAGTTCCGGGGAGGGTGATGAACGTGATCGTCGTCGAGCCGCCGTTGACGGGGATACGGCGCTTGTCGGTCTGCGCGGTGAGGGTGGTGACGGCGTTTTTCATCGCGTTTTCGTCAAGTTTTTTCGTGTTATTCGTACCGCTGCCGACGCCACGTTCAGCCGTTCCTTCAAGCCAGGCGCAGTTTTCTATCGTGACATTATTCCCGGTGTCTTTGCCGAGCACGCCGCCGCTGACGGCGTCGAGCTGGACATCACCGCTGGCGGTTATGCCGAGGGTGATATTGCCGCTATTGGCACAGCTGCCTATCTCCGGAGCGCCGCCGCTGCTGCCCGAGGTATTTCCCACGATGCCGCCAGCGTAGTTGGGTCGGTTATCACTTGTCTCAATTGCCGAGATGGAGACCTCTCCGAGGTTTGCGCAGTTGTATACTTTGCCGCTGCTCTCTCCCGCGATGCCGCCGGCAAAGTTTTGTATGCCGTCAGAGGCGGCGGCTGTGGTACGGCTGGCGCAATTATATATCGCGCCGTCATTTATTCCCGCGATGCCGCCCACGTTGTTAAGGGAGGACGAGCCGCCTTTGGCGGCGACGGGGCCGTCGTTGAGGCAGCTTGTGATGGTTCCGCTGCCCTCGTTCTGCCCCGCGATGCCGCCCGCGTGGTTGAAGTAAAGGTCCGTCGAGATGATAACGGCGGCGGCGTTCCGGCAGTCTTCTATCGTGCCCTCGTTCCAGCCGGCGACGGCGCCGGCATTGACGGTGTTGCCTGTGGCGGAGGTGATATTCACCCCGCCCTCTACGGTGAGTCCGCGCACGACGCCTTTTTTGCCGTCTTTTTCTCCGATATAGCTGAAGAAGCCGGCATAACCGTCTCCGGCCGTTTTCGTTATCTCATAGCCTTTGACGGAATGGCCCGCGCCGTCGAAGGCGCCGGTGTAGGGGTTATCATAGTCGCCGCTGATGGGCGTCCAGTCCATGAGTCTGCCGTCCGCGTCCGCGAGGTCAATGTCGGCGGTTAGCAGCGCGTCGGCGGAGAGCGGTATCGTACCGTTGTCAAGCCCATTATGGAAGTCGATGAGGTCCGCCGAGGTGGCGATCTGATATACATCGCCCTCCCGCGTCAGGGCGCAGGCACGCTGGGGCGAGGCGAGGACAAAGAGGGTTAGGAGAGAGAGGATAAGCGGGAGTAAGAGTCTATTGTGAACTTTAATAAACTCATACGGGGGGGTGCATCAAAGTTAAATGTTGTTGGGTGTTGATAAGCGTTGAGTGACGACATAAGGTATCAGGCTCCTTTTTAATATGATTTAAAATACCGAAAACATGAATATGAAAATAGGTAAAAATACCTATCCATACAATACAGTTTATGTTAGCGCTTTGTCAAGCGGCTTTGCCATGTTTTTTGCGTTTCGCAGGACAAGAACAGAACCGGACGCCGCTGGATGCCGGGTCAAGCCCGGCATTACAAACCAAAGAAAAGATAAATCGTAATTTACTGCTTTCCCCGCCCGATTTATTGCCGACGCGTTTGCCTCGGCCTTTGTTGTTTTGCCGCGGTACGTTTGCTATACTTACGGAGGTGTCATCTGTGTAAAGTTGCTATAAAATGATATGCGTGCCAGCAGCCTCCATTATTGCTCAGGCGCTGTATATACCTAGAAAAAGGAGCCTATAGCGATGGACGGACAAAAATATACCTCCCCACTGGCCCTGCTGAAACGCTTTTGCGTGAATGTTTTTTGCCGCGGGGATATCGACGGCTCGCTGAACTGTCTCAGTAAAGATATACACTGGTATGGGACCTCCGGTAACGAAGGTGTCCATAACAGGGACGAGGCGCGCGCCTGTCTGGAACGGGAGATCGCCGCCAATCCTCTCTCCCGCGGGCTGGAGTTCACCGACGAGGACGAGGCGGTCTCGGGCGAAGCCGGAACGGCGGGCGCTAAACTGCTGCCGGAGGCAAGGGCCTCCCATGTTCCCGCCCGCGTCTCGATAAGCTGTCTTCCAGAGGATGGAGGGCTGAAGATACGTTCTCTCCATATGTCCTTCGATAATTTCCGCGAAAAAGCGGGCGAAGATTTACCATCTAAATACGAGAAGGAATGCGAGCCTAAGCTGCTCTACGATTTTCTTAACAGTTCGATACACGGAGGTCTCTTCGGCGGTTATATAGACAGTCCGGAGATGCCGTTTTATTTCATTAACGAACAGATGCTCAAGTATCTGGGCTACGACACAAAGGAGGAGTTTATCGAGGCCACGGGCGGCGGCATAGCGAACTGCGTGCATCCCGACGACCGCGGGGCGGTGATGGGCTCGCTCTTTGCGCAGCTAGAATCTTCCTGCGAGTATATGCTCGCCCCATACCGCATGCTGAAAAGGGACGGCGGCTTTATCTGGGTCCGTGAAAACGGCAAAAGGATCACCGCCGGCAACGGAAGGCCGGCGGTGATATGTCTCTGCATCGACGTTTCCGATATGGCGGAGGCGCAGGAGCGGCTTCGCCTGGGGAAAAAGGAGATGGAGAATGTTTTGAACGCCATCCCCGGAGGCGTCGCCATCTATAAGGTGTCGGACCGCTTTGAGACCGTATATTTTTCCGACGGCGTTCCCGCCCTCTCCGGCCACACGGTGGAGGAGTATCACGAGCTGATAAAGAGGGACGCGGCGGAGATGGTCTACAGCGGCGATGTTGAACGCGTCCTCGCCGCCGTTCGGGAGGGGCTGGCGAACGATGCGCCGATAGACGTCACCTTCAGAAAGCGTCACACCGGCGGCGGCCTGGTCTGGGTGCATCTGCAGGGCAAAAAGATCGGCGAGGCGGACGGCTGTCCGCTGATACACGCGGTCTTTCACAATATTTCCAGGGAGACCAAGCTCTACCGCGATATCCTTAATGAGAATAATACGATCATCCAGGTCAGTGACCTCAAGACGCGTGAGGTGCTGTACGCTAACAGGGCCGCCGCCGAATTTTCAGGCAACGTGGAGGGCGATTTTGTCGGGCGCAGCTGCTATGAGTATATGATGCACAGGGACGCCCCCTGCGCCTTCTGCCACGTGCCGCTGCTGACGAAGGGCAGCTTCTTTGAGGCCGAGCAGTATCTGCCCTCCAAAGACCGTTGGTTTTCCGTGAAGGGGAAGCTCATAGAGTGGAACGGACGCGGCGCCTCCGTTGAGTATGTGACCGACATCACCGATTCAAAGCGGCTCCAGCAGCGGCTTGAGACGGAAAAGTCATCGCTTGAGCGCATCATAAATTCCATTCCCTCGGGGATCGGCGTCTACCGTCTGAAGGAGGATGAGGTGAGCCTCATCGCGGTGAATTCGACGTTCAGCGATATGCTGGGAATGACGCATGAGGAGCTGAAGCGCAAGATCTCCGAGGATATTTTCCAGAATGTCCATCCCGACGATGTGGCGCTGCTGAAAGAAAAGATGGCGGAGTCGTACCGCGAACTTCACCGTATGGAGTGCGCCTACCGGCTGCGGAACGAAAATACGGGGGAGTACCGGTGGATATATCATACCGGCATCTCCGTTCCTCAGCCGGACGGCAGCCAGACGGCCTATGTCTGCTATACGGATATCTCCGCGCAGAAGGCGGCGGAGGAGAAGCTCAAACGCCAGGCCGAATATCTGCAGAGGCTTTATGATACGATGCCCTGCGGGATATCGCAGTATTCCGTCAACAACCTTAACGGCGACAAGCCTTACTGTTATGTAAACCGCCGCGGACGTGAAATTTACGGCGTCGGCGCGACGGAAGAGGGGTATATCGCCTATGCACGCGTTCACCCCGACGACAGGGGCAAGTATATCGATATGCTCAATAGGGTGGTGGAAGAGGGGCAGTCGAGTCCGTATGAGCTCCGCTTCGTCCGCCATGACGGTAAGGTTTTCTGGATCAGCGGTATCGTCGAGCGGATAAGGGATGTCGAAGGTAATGATATATATCAGAGCGTATATAACGATATTACGGAGCTCAAAGAGGCGCAGCTGCGCGCGGAGGAGGAGTATAAGCGTCTCTCGCGCCGCTATGAGGATGAGCTTAACAGCCTGAAAGACGTCTCCGCCGATTATATATCGATAATGCGCGTAAACATGACGAAGGACGTCGTTGAAGACCTCGTTGAGACCAATCGGGATATAGATATTTTTCATAGCGGAATGTCGCTCTCCGAAATTGTGGAGAGTATGGAGCCCTTTTTTATCAGCGAGGAGTCTAAGGCTGAGTTTTTGAATAAGATAGATTACCGCAGCCTGACGAGGGAATTTGAACTCGGCAACGACCGGCTCACTTTTGAACAGCCATTCCTGGACCATGACGGCAGTATGACGTGGGTGGAGCTGCAGATCAACGTCAGGAAGCATCCGGACAGCGGCGACCTCATCGCCTTTTTCTGTGAACGGGATATTACGACGAGAAAACAGCTCGCCGATACTTTCAAAATGGTCATCGCGCAGGATTATGACTCTATCATTCGTCTCGACGGCAGGCGTAACCGTTATATCCTTTTTATCTCCGACGGTTCAGGGGAACAGCCCGCCTACGAAGGCTTAAATTACAGCAGGGACATCGCCTGGTTCGCGGAGAAGTTTATCGTTCCGGAGGACCGCGAACGGGCGCTGAGCGAGATGGAATATTCAAATGTCGCGGCGGGCTTGGAGAGACACGATATCTATCAGGTGCTTTTTGACGTCCAGAACAATTCCGGCAGGAGATGCCGGAAATCGATAAAATATTCTTACATAGACAGGGAAAACGAGATCATTCTAATGACGCGGCAGGACATCACCGAAGTTGTGGCTGCCGAGAACAGGGCTAAGGACGAGATAGAGGCGGCACTTAAACGCGCGGAGCAGGCAAGCCTCGCCAAGGGCGAGTTCCTCGCGCGCATGAGCCACGAAATGCGCACGCCGATGAACGCCATTATGGGTATGACGGTGCTGCTGAAGGACGCCCTTGGCGACCCGGCGGCGGTGGACGACTACATCGGCAAGATAAATTCTTCCAGTCATTTCATGCTCGGCCTCATCAACGACGTGCTTGATATGGCGAAGATCGAGAGCGGCGAGTTCGCGCTCTATCCCTCGCGTTACGAGTATAAGGAGTTCGCGGGCGCGATCGACGCGATGATACGCCCACTCTGCCGCCAGAAGGGCGTTGAGTTTGTCTTTGACAGCAAGTGGCCCACCGCCGCCGTATTGGTGGACAAGGTGCGCCTGAATCAGATATTTCTCAATCTCCTCTCAAACGCCGTGAAGTTCACGCCCCCCGGCGGCAGGGTGGAATACCTGATGCCGGAGGCGGAGGTTCACGGGGACCGTATATGGTGCGACTTTATTGTCAGGGACAACGGCATCGGGATGAGCGAAGAGTTCCAGAAGCATCTCTTTGAACCCTTCATGCAGGAGAACGCCGCCGATGGCGGAAGCTGCGGTACGGGGCTGGGGCTTGCGATCTCCAAGAGTATCGTCGATAAGATGGGCGGCTGTTTTCATATAAGGAGCGAAGAGGGTAAGGGCACCGAGATACGGCTGCATCTGGAGCTGGAGATCGCGGGCGATGAGAAACCGGCGGCGGCGCTGGAAGACCGCGGAGCCCACGGCGGCGTGAAGGCGCTAAGGGGACGCCGTGTGCTGCTCGCGGAGGATCATCCGCTCAACACTGAGATAGCCCGCAAATTGCTGGCGAAGGTGGGAACGGAGGTCGTGCCCGCCGTAAACGGAGCTTTGGCCGTCGCGGCCTTTGCCGCCTCTCCCGCCGGTTATTTTGACGCCGTACTGATGGACATCCGTATGCCGGAGATGGACGGTCTGACGGCGGCGCGGAAGATCAGGGAGCTGCCGCGCGCGGACGCGAAGGCGGTGCCGATCATCGCGATGACGGCGAACGCCTTTGACGACGACTGCCGGAAGTCCGAAGAGGCCGGCATGAACGGCCATCTGGCAAAGCCGATAGAGCCCGAGCTGCTCTATAGTACGCTGGCAAGGGCGGTCTCGCCCCCGGAAAAGCCGGATGCGGAAATATAGCGGCTGGTGATTTATCTTTTGTTTTGATGAGCGGGGTGATTGCCCGCTCATTTTTTATGTTTCTATTTGTGTAGAGAAATATTATCAACTATAAAATTATAGTTAATTTAATAAAAATATCACAAAATTGACAGTTATATCTTTGAAATATATAATTTTCAGACAATATTTATCGTTTTACCATTTGAAATATCCGGTCTGCCGTAATCTGCGGTTCGCTGGGAGGATACTGTCGTTTTGAGGTAAAAATTTAATTTTATTGGCGGAGCGGACTATGGAAAGATCATCTCTCTTAATCGCGGACGGTAATCGGGACGCCTGTTCTCATCTGAGACATCTCTTTAACGAGATGTTTGTCAATATTGACTGCGCGGCGGACGGCATCGCGGCGATAAAGCTTTTCCGCCGCCATGAATATCATCTGGTCATACTTGACGCGACGCTGCCAGTCGCGGACGGACGTACCGTCTGCCGTCAGATATGCAAAATGTCCGATGTGCCGGTGGTGATAATTTCCGAGCGTTCCGCCCTGCCTGAGCGGCTGAGCGCCTACCGTTCCGGCGCGGAGGACTATATCGTAAAGCCCTTTGAGGGCGACGAACTGCTGGCGCGCATGAACATCATCCTGCGCCGCCGGGAACACGTTCCCGCCAAGCCGCCGCGCGCGCTGATCTTTTTCGGACTTTATATCGATACGCGCTCCCGTACCGTCTATGTTAACGATATTCCCGTACCGCTCACGCCGAAGGAATACGATCTGCTGCTGCTTCTGTCGCGTAACCCCGGGCAGGTGTATACGCGCGAGATGCTGATCGACATCGTCTGGGGCGATGATTTTTTCGGCAGCCCCCGGACGGTGGATACCCATATCAAGACGCTGAGAAACGCGATCCGCCCCTATCACGAGCATATCGTCACGATCAGGGGCGTGGGATACCGTTTCGACGAATAGTTGGCTTTGCCGCTTCCGACATCAAAAAATGGAGAGGGGGAGGCCTCTCCATTTTTGTTGTCTCCTATACCGCGGATGCGGTGGCGCTGTCAGCGGTCAGGATTACTGTAATCGGTGACGATGTTGCGCAGGATCTCTATCGTCTCCTTGGTATCCTTCAGTTCGTTTTTAAGCCGCGTATTCTCGGATACCAGGGCCATCGCGCGCTCCGAATCGCCGCTGGAGCGGAGGTCGGGGCTGGCTTTCAGCCTCGCGCCCATGGTGTTCCGGCGTTCGATGGAGTCGACGGAGACCTTGCGGCTGCCGGCGGGGATGTCGATGACCGCCGTCTCGTCGGTGAATTCGTTGTATTTACCGCGTTTTACGTAGCTGGTGTGCAGCAGTTTGTGGCTTAGAGGTCCGTTGGGCTCTCCCAGGAACTCGCCGTAGATGGCCATGACCGCCGGATTTTCGTGGCTCTTGCGCAGCTTTTTGTGTTCGTCCTCCCACAGGAGCGCGCCGCGCCGTTTTTCCCTGATTTCGCCGTCTGTGCTGCGCGGCTGTCCGCCGCCGACGACGCACCCGCCGGCGCATCCCATAACCTCGATGAAATGGTAGGGGGAGTTCCCCTCCTTGACCTGTTTCATCAGCGTCTTCGCGTTTTTCGTTCCGCTGGTGACCGCCACTTTCAGCTCCACACCGTCGAGGCCGGAGTATTCAGGCAGCGGAGACTCTATCAGGATAGAGGCCTCTTTGACGTCCTCCAGGCCGATGATGGGAGTGACATGGAGGTTGTCTCCCGGAAGTTCGCGTCCGGTGATCACCTCGTAGGCGGTGCGCAGCGCGGCCTCCATGACGCCGCCTGAGAAGCCGAAGATATCGGCCGCGCCCGTCGAGAAGCCGAGCGGATCGTGGAATTTGCTGTCAGGCAGGTTGGCGAAGTCGATGCCGGCGGAGTTTATCATCTCGCCCAGCTCTCTCGTCGTCAGTACCGCGTCGACGTTCCGCAGGCCGTAGTTCATCATCTCAGCGCGCGTTATCTCGAATTTTTTCGCCGTGCAGGGCATCACGGAGACGACGAACATGTCTTCCGGGGCGATGCCGAGCCGCTGGGCGTAATAGGTCTTTATTATCGCGCCGGTCATCATGTGCGGCGATTTACAGGTGGACAGATGGGGCAGCATCTCGGGGAAGGTATGTTCAATATATTTGATCCATCCCGGAGAGCAGCTGGTAACCATCGGCAGGGAGACCTTCCCGCCTTTGGCAAAGAGTTTTAGGCGCGAGAGCAGCTCCGTGCCCTCCTCCATTATGGTCAGGTCGGCGCCCCAGTTTGTGTCAAATACGTGGTCGAAGCGGAGCTCCTTGAGGGCGGAGGCCAGCTTGCCGGTGCAGGGCGTCCCCGCGGGAATGCCGAAGAGTTCGCCGACGGCGGCGCGCACGGCGGGGGCGGTCTGTACGATCACGCAGCGCTTCGGGTCATGGATCGCCTCCCATACGGCGTCCACCGAGGAGGTCTCTTTCAGCGCCCCGACCGGACAGACGACGGTGCATTGTCCGCAGAAGGTGCAGTTTACGGCCCCGAGCGGCTGGCAGAGCGGCGGCGCTATCTCTGTCTTGAAGCCTCTGTTCTGCGGGCCGATGACGCCCGTGCCCTGTCTCTCGTGGCAGACTGTGACGCAGCGGCGGCAGAGCACGCATTTGCTCATGTCGCGTGTGATGGAGATCGAGGCGTCGATGTTTTTGTTGCTCTGAGCGCCCTTGAAGCGGACGTTTTCGACGCCGAGCACCCTGCCGAGCTCCTGCATCTCGCAGGATTGGTTACGTTTGCAGCTGAGGCACTCCACATTATGGTTGGAGACCATCAGCTCATAAAGCACCTTCCGCGCGCTGCGCACGCGTCCGGTGTTGGTCCTGACGACCATGCCCTCGCGGGCTTTGGTGATACAGGAGGCCATCAGAGTCTTGGCTCCCTCCACCTCCACCACGCAGATGCGGCAGGCGCCGATATTGTGTATTCCATCCATCTTACAGAGGCTGGGGATGTGGATGTCGTTTATCTTTGCCGCCTCCATGATGGTGCAGCCTTCGGGAACGCTTACCTGCTTATCGTTGATAGTTAAAGTCAGCATGCCTCTCACCTCCTGTTGCAGTGCAGACAGCGCATCGCTTCCGCGATGGCGTTCAGCTTGTGGTAACCGCGGATGACCTCTTCGAAGGAGTGTCTCTCCTCAAGCGGCAGGATCTCCTTCTCGAACCGCTCGTGGGAAATGATTTCATCGTCATCCTCCAGCAGCGGGATATCTATCTCCTGGCCTTTGTTGAGCTTGCCTTCGCCTCCGAGATAGAGGTCGATCGATATCGCGGCGTTCTTGCCGTCCGAAATGGCCCTGATGACCTCGTCGGGGCCGCGCGCCACGTCGCCTCCGGCGAAGACGCCCTCTTCCGTCGTCATGTAGGTGTCCTCGTCGATGATGAAGGTTCCCCACTTCGTGACCCCGATCTCGCCTCTGGGGATGAAGGGCAGGTCGGCATATTGGCTTACCGCCGGTATGACGACGTCGACGTCGACGAAGAAGTTGCTGTTGGGGATCTCTTTTATCTCACGCCGTCCGCGGTTGTCGAATTGGGCCGTCTCGCATCTGGTACATTCCACCTTGGCCACCGAGCCGTGCTTATCGGAGATGAAGCGCACCGGTTTTACCAGCTCCATGATTTCGACGCCTTCGTTCAGGGCCTCTTCGACCTCCTGGCGGTAGGCGGGCATCGCCTCCGCCGTCCGGCGGTAGAGGACGATGACCTTGGCCGCTCCCAGACGCAGCGCGCTGCGCGCCGAGTCAATCGCCGTATTGCCGCCGCCGATCACCGCCACGGTCTGTCCCTCGAGGTTAATGCTCTTGTAGAGCTTAACGTTTTTCAGGAAGGTCACTCCGTGGATTATCCCCTTCAGATTTTCGCCGGGGATGTTCACGCGCTGCGGGAACTGGGTGCCGGTGGCGATGTAAACGGCGTCGTGGCCGTTCCTGACGTCACGGAATTCGATGTCCTTGCCGACGGTGGTGTTAAGGTGGAGGTGGACGCCCTCTTTAAGGATCGTATTGACCTCGTGCTGCAGGACGTCCGAGGGCAGGCGGTATTCCGGGATGCCGAAGGCGAGCACGCCGCCCGCGACAGACTCCGCCTCGTAGATGTCCACCTCGTAGCCGATACGCGAGAGGTAGTAGCCGCAGGTCAGCCCCGAAGCGCCCGCGCCCACGATTGCCACCGATTTGCCGTTGCGCGGGAATACAACGTCGTGCACAAAGGCGGGTTCGTTTTTGAAGGCATAGTCCGCGACAAAGCGCTTAAGGTCACAGATCGCCACCGGTTCGTCTACGCTGCCGCGGCGGCAGCGCCCCTCGCAGGGCCTCGTGCAGATGCGTCCGCAGATCGCCGGCAGCGGGTTCTCCTGACGGATCAGGTTGTAGGCGTCCATGAAGCGCCCCGTGGCGATCAGCGAGAGATAGCCGGGGATGTTGACGTTGGCGGGGCAGGTGTTTTCGCAGGGGGAGATGAAGAGGTCGGCGCAGACGCTGGCCCGGCAGTATTTATTCCGTATATGTTCCTCATATTCCTTACGGAAGTAGCGGATCGTGCTCAGTACGGGATTCGGGGCGGTCTGTCCCAGTCCGCACATCGCGGTGTCCTTGATGGTGTTGCCCAGCTCCTCGAGCAGCTCGATGTCGCCCTCTTCGCCGCGTCCCTGGGTGATATTCTCCAGTATCTCCAGCATACGCTTCGTGCCGACGCGGCAGGCGAGGCATTTGCCGCAGGATTCCTCCTGGATGAATTCCATGAAATAGCGGGCCGTATCCACCATGCAGGTCTCTTCGTTCATGGAAATCAGGCCGCCGGAGCCCATAATGGCCCCCAGCAGCGTCAGCGACTCGTAATCGGTGGGGGCGTTGAGGTTGTCCTCCGTGATGCAGCCGCCGGAGGGGCCGCCGATCTGGGCCGCCTTGAATTTTTTGCCGTTCTGCATGCCGCCGCCGATGCGGAAGATTATCTCGCCGATGGGCATGCCGATGGGGACCTCTACGATGCCGGTATTGACGATGTCTCCCGCCAGGGCGAATACCTTCGTGCCTTTGGCCTGCTCCGTGCCGAAGCCGGCGTACCAGCCGCCGCCGTTCAGCAGGATCGGCGGGATGCTGGCGAGCGTCTCCACGTTGTTGATGATCGTCGGCGCGCCGAAGAGGCCGTTTTCAAAGGGGAAGGGCGGCTTGGGGCGCGGCTCGCCGCGTTTGCCTTCGATGGAATTCAAAAGGGCCGTCTCTTCGCCGCAGACGAAGGCCCCTGCGCCGATGCGTATTTCGAGGTCGAAGTCAAAACCCGAGCCGAGGATGTCTTTGCCAAGCAGCCCATACTCGCGGGCCTGTTCGATGGCGGCTTTGAGCCGTTCCACCGCGATGGGATATTCGGCGCGGACGTAGACATATCCCATATTGGCGCCGATCGCGCGGCCTCCGATCAGCATTCCCTCGATCACCGTATGCGGGTCTCCCTCAAGGATGCTGCGGTCCATGAAGGCCCCGGGGTCGCCTTCGTCCGCGTTGCAGACGATATATTTTTCTTCGCTTTGGGCGCGGCGTCCCGCCTCCCACTTGACGGCGGTCGGGAAGCCCGCGCCGCCGCGTCCGCGGATGCCTGATTTCTTTATCTCCGCGATAACACCGCCGCCGTCCATCTCAAGGAGGGCCTTCGCCGCCGCCATATAGCCGCTTTTGGCGATATAGGCGCGGATGTCGTCATAGGCGATGACCCCGCAGTTGCGCAGGGCGATCCGCAGCTGTTCCTTGAAAAAGGTGATATCCTCCATCTTCGGAACGTGGATCCTGAGGACGTTGTCGTAAAATGTATGTTCTTCCAGCACCCGCCCCTCGACGATGTGGGCCTTGATAATTTCCCGCGTGCTCTGCGGCGTGAGTTTTGTATAGAAGATGCCCTCCGGCATGATGAGCATTACGGGGCCGACCGCACAGGTGCCCATGCAGCCCGTCTCTTTAAGAGCCGTGTTTTCCGCGAGTCCCAGCTCATCTATCGTCTCGGCCGCCGCTTCACTTATGGCGCGGCAGTCCGAAGAGACGCAGCCCGCGCCGCCGCAGACCAGTACCTGATGGCTGAAATGCCACTCTTCCCGTTCGTAATCCTCACGGATTTTGATCAGGTCTTTTATTGAATTGACATGATTGTGTTCCATTATGCCCACCTCCTTTTAAAGCCGCGACAGTACGGCGTCGACCTTGTTGGGGGTCATCTGTTTGTATATGACGTCGTCTATCATCAGTGCGGGAGCCAATCCGCAGGAGCCGATACACCGCGCGATCTCGAGTGTGAAGCGCCCGTCTTCGGTGGTGTCGCCAAGATCCACATTCAGCGTCTTCAGCAGATGGTCGACGATCCTTTTGCCGCCTCTGACATAACAGGCGGTTCCCATACAGATGCGGATCGTATGTTCCCCGCGCGGGGTCACGGAGAAGAATGAATAAAATGAGACCACCCCCGATACCTCCGACAGCGTCATATCCAGCGCATCAGCGATGAAACGCTGCAGTTCAAGCGGCACGCAGCCGAATATCGTCTGCGCGGCATGGAGGATCTGGATCAGATTCTCCTGTTTGTAGCCATACAGGTCCATTACGTTGTCGACCTTCTCATAGAGCTCGTAATCCTCCATTTTGGATATATACCGCTCTATAGCAGAATGTTCTTTCATCACGCCACACCTCCGTTTTTCCTGTAATATAAAGTTTCAAAAAAAGTGCCTTATGAAATCTTCTGACGGAAGTATAAAAGATTGATGTGAAGGCAGCGTGACGGACGGTGGCTGCTGAAAAACTGATTTTTAGCCACTTTTTCGCACGGCCTCTTTCCGGGAACACAAAAACTTCACAAAAGGCGGCGGATGAAGGGACGGCCGTTGGGCGGGATTGTCAAGTTTTAAAATTCCCGCGCGGCTCGCGGCGTTAGGCGCGCGGGCGGAGACGGCAGATATTAATGTATCTTACAGCGGGAAAATTGTTATAAAATAGAGTCCCAGAGAGCGGAGGTAAGATGCGATGGATCATGAAGAACTGAAAAAAATACGCGATGAGATAGACGTTACGAACCAATCTTTGGTCTCCCTGTTTGAGCGCCGCATGGAGCTTGTCGATCAGGTCGCCGAATATAAAAAAGAGCGTGGTCTGCCCGTTTTTGACGAGGCGCGCGAAAAAGAGGTCCTTGAAAAATGCGCGGCGCGGGTGAAGGAATCCGGCTACCGCGAGAGCTGTCTCTGGATGATGGCGCGCGTAATAGAGGCGAGCCGCCGCTACGAAAATAAAAAGATAGCGGAGCAAAAAGAGGCGGAGCCCCGCGTAACGCCCGCTTCCGCGCCCTGCCGCCGCGTCGGCTATCAGGGCGTCCCCGGCTCATACAGCCATCAGGCCCTGCGGAGTTACTTCGCGGGCAGGGATGTCACCGAGCGCAACTTTAAGCTCTTCGGCGACGTCGTCTCCGCCGTCATGAGCGGCGAGGTCGACTGCGGCGTACTGCCGATCGAAAATTCCTCCACCGGCGGGATACTTGAGGTCTACGACCTGCTACGGAAGAACGACTGCCGCATCGTCGGCGAAAAGATCGTGAAGGTTGATCACAATCTGATGGCGGTCGGGGGCGCGAATATGGCGGATATCAGGAAAGTTTACTCACACCCCCAGGGATTCAGTCAGTGCGCGGAATTTTTCGCCCTACACCGTGATTGGGAGCTGATCCCCTATTTCAACACCGCGAAGAGCGCGGAGATGGTGGCGCTTGAGGGGGACATCTCGAAGGCCGCCGTCGCGAGCCGCGAGGCCGCGGAACTCTACGGCCTTGAGATACTGGCCCCGAACATAAATTCCAGCGCCAGCAACTACACCCGCTTCGTCGTCATCGCCGCCGCCGCACAACGCGACGAAGAGGCCGATAAGATAACCGTCGTCATCGGGCTCCGCCACGAACCGGGGGCGCTCTGCAGGGCGCTCTCCTGCTTCTGCGGCAACGGCCTCAATCTGACCAACATCGAGTCGCGCCCGCTTGAGGGCGGCTCGTGGGAATACTTCTTCCACCTTGATTTCAGCGGCCACCTGCGGGAGAAGAACGTCGAGAGGGCGGTGGCCGAGCTTGAGAAAAACACCAGCTACCTGAAGATACTGGGCAACTACCGCGCTGACCGCGCGGGCTGAGGGAGCTGTTCGCTGATATGATTCCCTGACAGCCTCAAGAGGAAGGCTTTAAGAACGTAACTCGTAATTTATACTTTTCCTGCCAATATATAAATAACGACCTGTCTTTTCCGTCTCCCCGGGCCTGACCCGGGGTCCGGCGGCTTGGGTTTTCTTCACGAAATGTTGGAGAAAGAAAACTCACGACACTGGACACCGGCTCGTGGGCCGGTGTGACAAGGCAGGGGCAAACGGCATAAACATAAGGTCAACACTCCTTCCGTCAGCCGCCAAAAAACAGGCGGCCGACACCTCTGATGTAACTACCAGCCGAATGATGGAAAAACTAAGTTCGACGACGAAAATCAATAGATTTTCTGTCTCACTTATCGCACAAATCAGAAGAACTCTGATTTGGCTCCCTGGCCACCTCGGAGAGGGAGGCTGCAAGATCAAAATCAAAAGCTAAACCGTGATTTACCAAGGGTTTTCGACTCCCTCTCTGAGGAAGCTCCCCGCGAAGCGGGGTGAGGGAGAGTTGACCTTAAGTTTTTTCGTGGCTTTTGGGGTCTGGTTTTGGAGCGGCAGTCTGTGCGTATGAAAAGAGCGCGAGCCTTTCGCCCGCGCCCATTCATTGTCTTTTATCTGTTCTTTTTTTTATGTTATCTTGTCTTTTAATATATTACCTTTTTCCTCTTCTCATCCAAAGCGGTATCAGCGCGAGCAGAGCAAGCGCGCCTGCGCCTGCCGTGCAGCCGCTGCCTCCTCTTCCGTGCGGGTGCGGGGCCGGTGTGGGGA
>NZ_JAJBUX010000068.1 GCF_020860125.1 Cloacibacillus sp.
GGATAGTGCTCGCTTTGATCGTCACCTTCGTTCCCGCCGTAACTCTCTGGCTGCCGGCGATGATGGGATATTGAAGTTATTGTCTTTGCACACTCTATGTTACAAAAAATATAGTGAAAAACAAAAACGCTAGGAGGGAAATTGTAATGAAAAAAGGAAAAGGTCTATTCATTATCGCGCAGATGTTGGTTGTTATCCTGTTGTTTGTCTCGTGTGCCGCGGCGGCTCCCGCGAAACCGGAATACGAATGGAAATACGGAGAGGCTTTGGGGCCCAAACATCCGCTGACGATCGGCGCCCGGGCCTTCGCGGACAAGCTTGGCGAACTGACGAACGGACGTGTGAAACTGACGGTTTATGACAGCGGCTCGCTAGGTACGATCCAGGAACTGATCGAAGGCGTCGACATCGGCTCCATTGAGTTCATAGATGTGTCTATGGCGCCACTCTCCACTTTCTCGTCAAAATTTTACGCCTTCAATCTGCCCTATCTATTCAACAATGTAGACGTCGCCTATGCTTTCGAGGATGGGCCGATGGGGCAGGAGCTTAAGGGGCCGGTCGGCAAAAGCGGCATAAGCGTCATTGGTTTCATGGAAAACGGGATGCGCTCTCTTACCAGCAATGTGCGCATAGTAGAGCCAAAGGATGTTGTCGGCCGAAAGATCAGGACAATGTCAAACAAGGTCCACATGACGGCCTTCGAGAAGGCGGGCGCCTCCGCGGTGCCGATGGTCTTCAGTGAACTCTTTACGGCTCTTCAGCAGAATGTTATCGACGGACAGGAAAATCCGCTGCTGAACATTCAGGATATGAGTTTCTACGAAGTTCAGAAGTATCTGACGCTGACGGAACATTTCTACGACATCACGGTTTTCTGTGTAAATACGAAACTTTACAACTCCGTGCCCGCGGACATCCGTGCCGCGATTGACGAGGCTGCCACCTACATGACGGAGGTCCACCGCCGGGAGTGCATAAAACAAAACGATAATGTCCTGGATTTCTTCAAACAGAAAAGCAAGATGGAAATCATACGTTTGACCCCGGAACAGAAAGCGGCCTGGAAAAAGGCGATGATGCCGACATACGACATCTATAGAAAAGAGATCGGCGCCGAATACCTGGATAAAGTTATCGCCGAGGTCGCCCGTCTGCAGGCGCAATATGACGCCGGCAAGCTTGACACCTCCCGCTGGAGGTAAGGCGCGGACGCTGTTTGAAGGACGACACGCCTGACGGCGGCGGGCATATCAAAGCGGTTGTCCCGTGCTGAGAGGGCGGCTGATGCGGGATACTCTCTGATTCCGCGGAGAGTATCTCCATCTTACAAAAACATGCTGGAAAGCGAGGTATAGAGATGTCTCAGACTGTTACACAGAAAAAGACGGGCGGTGCGCTGGGGCTTGATATCCGTTCCGGAAAAGTGGCGAAAACAGGAAGTACAAAACGTATACAAGAATTGAACGGGCTCCTGCACGCTACCCGTCCGAGCATTGATATACAGCGCGCCAGAGCGTTTACAAAGGTCTATCGGGAGACTGAGGGGGAGCCGGAGCTGCTTCGCCGGTATAAGGCCAGCGCGGAGATGTACCGGTCCTTCAAACCGGTCATTTATGACCATGAACGGCTGGCCGGCTGGGCGGCGGGCAAAATCAGGGGCGCCCAGATTTGCCTCGACACCCACGCGCATTGGATCGGCGACGATCTGGACGCGCTGGAGACCCGCATGTACGACCCGTTCGTAGTGCCTGACGAATATAAGAAAGAGCTGAAAGAGGTACATATTCCTTATTGGAAGGATAAAACCATAACGGCGCTGCTCATAAAACAGCTGCCCATCGACCCCGACCTCGTCATCGGCGGCGTTGTCGGGGAGGTGGATATCGCAAATTACCTCAATAACTGCGGCTCTCATTTCATCGCTGATTTTCCGACACTGATGGAAAAGGGTGTTCGATATTACTATGAGACCGCCCAGGAACAGCTGAACAAATTGGATCTGAACGTCCCCGAATCCCTGGATAAACGTCTGTTCTACATAGGCATATCCGAAGTCTGCCTGGCGATAAAGCAATTTGCGGAAAATTACGTCGCCGCCGCGTCGGAGAAAGCGCGCAGAGAGACAGATCCGGTCCGCAAGCAGGAGCTGCTTGATATGGAAAAGGTTATGAGGCAGGTTCCCTGGAATCCCCCGCGTAACTTCTACGAGGCGATAGAAATGGCCTGGCTGGTCGTCATGTTCCAGTTTATGGAGGGGGCCGGTCCCTCCGCTACACACGGCCGCTTTGACCAGTATATGTATCCTTTTTACCGGCAGGGAATCGCCGACGGGACGCTCACTCCCGAACTGGCCATGGAGTTTATCGAGGAGCTGTATATCAAATGCACGTCGAACCCGTGGTTTGTCTCGACGCCCAGATCGCATATCGTCGGCGGTTACTATCGTTACGCCCATGTGGATGTCGGCGGCCTTGACAAACACGGACATGACGCGACGAACGAACTATCCTACCTCTGTCTGCGGGCCATGCGCTATGTCAAAACGAACGCGCCGACCGTCAGCATCCTTCTGCACCAGAAAACGCCGGACTCCCTGCTTTATGAGGCCTGCGCTCTCGCCGCGGAGGGTATGGGGCATCCGTCGTTTTTTAACTGCGAGACCCTGTATGACATGCTGGAGGGCCGCGCCGCCGGACTGCACGGGAAAAGCCCCTACACCAGAAGGCAGATACTTGAATACGGCGGCCCGATCGGGTACGTCGAAGTCGGCCTTGCGGGACATCAGTTCGGCCACACGGAGGCGGGGAACGTCAACATCCCCGAGTGCTGTAACCTGGTTTTGTTCAACGGCGAGAAAAACGGCAAGCTTATAAGCATCCGCACGGGAGACCCCACGCAGCTCAAAACCTTTGAGGAATTTCTCGCGGCGGTCAAGGCGCAGATAGCGCACACGATCGATATCTGCCACATCGGCCTGACAGTCGGCGAGAAGATCATCGCGGAACGCTTTGCCCTTCCGACCTTCACCATGTTCTGCCGTGACGCGGTTTTGCGGGGCAAAGACGTCACTCAGGGGGGGCTTACTGCAATATCGGCCCCTCAATACAGATAATGGGGCTGGGTACGCTGATCGATTCTCTGGCCGCGGTCAAGAAGGTCGTATATGAGGATAAAGAGGCGACGATCGCGGATATTCGGGCCGCGATAGAGGCAGATTTCGCGGGATACGAGGAATTGCGCGCCAAACTCAGGAAGGCCCCGAAGTACGGCAATAACGACGACTATGCCGACAGCATCGGGATTGACCTGTGGGAATTCTGCGCAGATGAGGTCCGCTCCCATAAAACATATCTGGGGCATTATGCGGACCCGGGAATCAAGACGGTACAGGCCAACGTCGGATACGGCGAGTCTACCCGCGCGACGCCGGACGGCCGCCTCGCCGGTTCTCCCTTTTCCGATACGATGTCCGCCTCTCAGCAGGCCGACATCCACGGCCCGGTGGCTGCCGCGATGAGCTATGGAAAGTTTGATTTTTCCCTCTTCACAAACGGTACGCTTCTGAACATGTGGGTGAACCGCGGCGAGCTGATCGAGGAAGATCTTGAACGGGACGAGAGGGCGGAGAGCGTTCCCCCCTTCGGTATGCCCGCCGTCAATACGCCGGAGGGGACCTATGTCGAACCCGTTTATAAACCGGCTGGCATGAGAAACCTTGCGAACCTGGTCCGTACGATGCTCAACGACATGGGCATCTACCATGTGCAGTTCAATACGGTGAATAAGAAAACGCTGTTGGAGGCGCAGAAAAATCCGGAAAAATATCCGACGCTGATCGTGCGGGTGGCGGGATACAGCGCCTATTGGACCGACCTAGGAGTAAAGACGCAGAACGATATCATCAACCGTACCGAACATAATTTTTAAAGACCGGCCATTTTTGTCAAATGCCGGGCGTCTGAGAAGGGCCGTACATTATTATCCGGGAAGGGAGGAAACCTCATGGCAAACAACAGGGCGGAGAAAACGGCGATTATTTACGATATCGAGGGTTATCGCAACGAAGACGGCCCCGGAATGAGGACCATGGTTTTCTTTAAAGGCTGCCCGTTGAGATGTATGTGGTGCAGCAATCCCTTTGGCCTGAGTATGGAGCCGCAGCTTATTTTCAATCAGAATAAATGCGGCGGCTGCGGAAGGTGCCTTGACCTCTGTCCGGCTTCGGCGAACAGTCTTGAAGAGGGCGGGATACGGATGGATTTTGCGCGCTGTACCGGCTGCGGAAAATGTATCGCTCCCTGCGTAACGGACGCGAGGAGAATATCAGGAGAACAATATACGGTCTCGGAGTTGTTCAAAGAGGTTCAAAAACATGCGCTGTTCTTTCGCAGGAACAGCGGCGGAGTTTCGCTGTCGGGAGGGGAGGTGCTGCTGCAGAGTGAATTCGCCTCGGATTTTCTGCGGGTCTGCCGCGCGAATTATCTCCACACCACGATAGAGACGTCAGGATATGCGGAATGGGAAAAATTTGAAAGTGTGGCACGGTACTGCGACCTCGTTTTTTTTGATTTAAAGATCTTTGACGCCGGCGTCCATAAAAAATACACCGGCGTGGACAATAAAATAATACTTCAAAATATGGAGAAGCTATGTTCCCTTGCGAAGGCGAAGGGCAGCCCCAACGTTATTATTCGCCGGCTGATAATAGAGGGCGTTACGGCCGAGGAGGATATCATCCAGGCGGCGAAGTTTGTCAACGAACTGCCTGTCCATCCGGAAATCAACCTGCTCCCCTTTCACAATTTCGGCGCGGCAAAGTATGCCATGTGCGGGCGGGAGTATCAGATGGAAGAAAAGGCGCTGATGGGTGTCAATGACGCGCTGATGCGGCGCGCGCGGGAATTGACGGTACGGAATGCGCCGAATTGCCGCGTCAGCGTCGGCGGCGGAAATATCGAAGGCGCCGCCCTCTGATAGGCGCGGCAAAACATTTTACAGGGAATTCAGTCTTTCCCTTTCCTTAACAGGCAGCGCCCCGAACAAAACATGCAGGCGGAAAAGGCGGCCGCCGCTGAATACGCACAAGGTTTAAAAAGTCCAAATAAAGGAAGTGACGGCCCGACGGCTCTTATGCCGAGCCGACGAAGAGGTAACTTTAAGGCGGCACACGAAGGTTATTGACTTATGGATGTCTATTCCAAGGAGGCGTGATAGAGATGGTTTTAGGATATATAGGTTTTGGCGAAGCCGCGTTTGAGATGAGCACGGGGCTAAGGGGCGAAGGGCTCAAGGATATTGTCGCGTTTGACAATATGATAGAACATCCGGTCTTCGGCCCGCAAATTAAAAACCGCGCCGGGCTGTCGGCGGTCAAACTTCTTCCTTCGGCCTCGGAGGTCATCGCCGCGAGCGACCTGGTTATGGTAGCGGTCCCGGCGAGCGTCACGCTGCGCACCTGCGAGACGATCGCGGAATATTTCCGTCCTGAACAGCTTTACGTCGACCTCACGGCGGCCTCCCCCGCTATCAAAAAGGCCGCGGCGCTGCTGGCCGGTAAATATGGCGCCGATTTTGTTGATGCCGCGATGATGGGGGTATTGCCCAAATTCAAACACAAAGTTCCCATCCTGGCGTCGGGAGCGGGAGCCGCTCGTTTCTTTGAAACGATGTCTCCCTATGGGATGAAAATCGAGATCGTCGGCGACGAGCCGGGCGCGGCCTCGGGAATTAAACTGGTGCGCAGCTTATGTATGAAGGGTATGGCGGCCGTAGTGATGGAGACGCTGGAGGCGGCCGTCACACTAGGCATCGCGGACCGGGTAGTTCCGGGCATCTGCAAAACTTTAGAGGAATGCACCTTCGAGCAGACGCTGGACCGCCTCTCCGTCGGCACCGCGCTGCATGCAGCAAGGCGCACCGCGGAACTTTCCGGCTGCATGGAAATGCTCCGTGACGCGGGCATAGACAGCACAGTCGCGGAAGCCGCCTCTAAAAAACACGACCTGATCGCCAAACTTAATCTTAAAGAGCATTTCGCGGAAAAGCCGCCTCACGCTTGGCCGGAGGTAATTGAGGCCGTCGTAAATTCAAATAGCGGGAAATAACTGATCGGAGAGCCAGGCTCTTACAGGCAAAGCGGCTGAAGCCCTCACGGGATTATTGATACACGCCGCAATAGACAAATTGCATCAGGAAAGGGAGGCTGCGTTATGAAGCCGAATACAAAAATACCGTGCGTTTTCATGCGGGGCGGAACGAGCAAGGCGCTGTTCTTTCATGAAAAAGACTTGCCGGAAGACGAAAGCCTGCGCGACAAGATAATATTGAGCGCGCTGGGCAGCCCAGACGTCCGCCAAATTGACGGCATGGGCGGCGGGACGACGACGACAAGCAAAGTCGCCATAATAAAGAAAAGCTCCCGGGAAGGGGTGGACATAGACTACACTTTCCGTCAGGTGAGCCCCGAAAGCTCCATCGTAGGCAAGACGATGAACTGCGGGAATATATCTTCGGCCGTGGGCCCCTTTGCCATTGATGAAGGACTTGTGGAGGCGGTGGAGCCCGTTACAAGCGTCCGGGTCTTCAACACGAACACCAATAAGCTTATGGTCCTGCACGTTCCCGTCGGGAACGGACGCGCTTTGACGGAGGGAAATTTTGAGATAGACGGCGTTCCGGGTACCGGCGCTAAGATACAGATAGAATTCAGCAATCCTCAGGGAGCGGTGTCGGGCAGGCTGCTGCCCACCGGCAGCCCGCTTGATACGATCGTCATCGACGGAAAGGCCTATGAATACTCACTTTTGGACGTAGGCAACCCCACCGTATTTGTGCGCGCCGAGCAGTTCGGCCTCAGCGGGCTCGAGCTTCCGGCTGAATTTGAGGCGCTGCCCAACAGCGGCGAAATATGCAGGCTTCTTGAGATAATCCGCGGCACATGCGCCATTTCACTGGGCCTCGCGAGCGACCTTGAAGATGCGGCGGTCAACAGCCAAACGCTGCCGAAAATCTCCCTCTGTACGACGTCGAAGGACTATACCGCGGGCGACGGCCGCCTCATCAAAAAAGAGAGCGTTGACTATGTAGGACGGATGTTCTCCCTGGGTATGAAAATGATTCAGGCGCACATGGCCTTACCGGGAATTTGCGCGCTGGTGGCGGCCAATCTTCCCGGCTCCGTGATCAACAGGCTGCTGCACGAGGGTTCATGCGGCGGGACAAAATTCGAGAGCCTACGTATAGGCCACCCCTTTGGCATCATGGAGGTCGACGGACGTTTGGCGGAAAACGCCGAAGGCGGATACGACGTCACCTGCGGGATGATCGGCCGTACCGCCAGATGCCTGATGGAAGGTTTCGTATATGTACGGGAAGGGTAGGTAATACAAAGATGAGAGAATATAAACTTTATATCAACGGCGAGTGGATAGAGACAGAGACCGGTAAAATCGTCGACGATCTGAACCCGGCGGACGGTTCGTTGTTCGCGCGCGTTCACACGGCGGGTAAAAAAGAGGTCGAAGCCGCGCTGGCGGCGGCGGATGGCGCGTTTGCGGGATGGTCCTCGCTCCTTGCGAGCCAGAGAGAGAAGATACTGCTGAAAGCCGCCGATAATATCGAGGCGCTGCGGGAAGAGGCGATCGAGATACTGATCGAAGAGGCGGGCTCCACCTTCATGAAGGCAAACGGAGAGGTCACCGCCTCCGCGAACACACTCCGCGTCGCGGCGGGAGAATGCCGCCGGGCCGAAGGAGAGGTCCTTCAGCCGACCTCTAACGGGCAGCTTTCCCTCGCGGTGCGCGTACCGCTAGGCGTAGTCGCGGCGATCGCGCCGTTCAATTTCCCGATCAACATCACTATGAAAAAAATCGCTTATGCGCTGGCCATTGGAAATACCATAGTCCTGAAACCCGCCTCTTACACCCCCGCGACGGGTTATCTCGTCGCCAAGGCCTTTGAGATGGCCGGACTGCCGGCCGGCGTGCTGAACGTCATTCCGGGGCCGGGCGGCATCGTCGGCGATATCCTGGTAGAGGACCCCCGCGTCAAATGCGTGACCTTTACCGGCTCCAGCCCCGTAGGACGCGGCATCGCGGCAAAGGCCGCCAAGAATCTGAAAAAATACGCGCTGGAGTTGGGTGGCAAGAACCCTCTGATCGTACTGAAAGATTTCGACGCGGCTAAGGCCGCCGAACTGGCCGCTTACGGATCCTTCTACAATCAGGGACAGACCTGCATAGCCACCTCGCGTATCATTGTGGAGGAGCCTCTGTACGATGCTGTTTGTGAACAAATGCTCAAACAGGCGAAAAACTTCAAGGTTGGCGACCCGCACGAGAAAGATACGCTCGTCGGTCCGCTGATCGATCCCTCCCAGTGTGATTTCATTGACGGGCAGATCAGAGACGCCCTCTCTAAAGGCGCCAAAGTCCTCTGCGGCGGCACGCACGAAGGCTCCTTCTTCCAGCCCACCATTCTCGCGGATGTGACGCCGGAGATGGATATCTTCTATCAGGAAAGTTTCGGCCCTGTCGTCTCCATTTTCCGCGCGAAGGACCCGGCGCACGCCCTGGAGCTGGTGAACGATAACGAGTACGGCCTTTCGTCGAGCATACTGACCAACGATTTGAATCTTGCCATTCAGCTGAGCCTCAAGATGCAGGCCGGGATGGTCCACGTCAACGATTCGACGGTCGTCAGCACAAGCGGCACCGCTCCGTCGGGAGGCGTAAAGATGAGCGGCTTCGCCAAGGAGAGCGGAAAGTTTTCCGTGGACGTGTACTCGGAGCTTAAATGGGTGACGCTCCAATATGCGGATAAAAAAAGATAATATAAATACAGGTCCGTCGCGGAAGCCGCCCCGTGAGGGGAAATAAGCGGTATAAATCAGCTTTTGGCGGCGTCCGCGGCAGGACCGGCGAGGCGGTAAAATTTCTAATGCCGCGCATGATGCTTTTCTAAAAATAGAGCAGCCTTTACCCTACAATGTGTTTGGAGGTATCAGTTTGAAAACTTTGACTGAAAAAATATTTGCCCGTGCTTTGAAACGAGACACGGTTAAGGCAAACGACATCGTCAACGTTCCCGTAGATCGTCTGCTTATCAACGATTTTGTCGGCGCGATCGTTTTCCGCCATTTTGAATCGCTGGGCGCGGAGGCGGTGGTAAATCCGGACAACATATTGCTCGGCATAGACCACCGCATCCCTCCGGCGGAGATAAAGTTCGCCGACAGCCTTAAATTCTGCCGGGATAAGTGCAGACAGTACCACATCGAACGTTTTGCGGAGATCGGACGGCACGGCATCGGACATCAGCTGATGGTCGAAGATTTTGTCCTGCCGGGAGAGGTGGCTCTGGGGACGGATTCGCATTCCACCATGTACGGCGGCATCGGCGCATTCGCGACCGGCATTACCTCCTCCGACGCGGCTATCATTATGGCTACCGGGGAAATATGGCTGCAGGTCCCGGCATCGATCCGTGTAAATGTACGCGGTCAATTAAATAAGGGCGTAACGGCCAAAGATCTTTCTCTTAAAGTCCTTACGCTGGCGCCTCTCCACACGTTTATCTATAAGGCGATAGAGCTTGGCGGAGAGGGCATCGAGGCGCTTAGCATCTCCGGCCGTTTGGCCGCCGCCAACATGCTGGCGGAAACCGGCGCGAAGAATATTATCATGGCCGCGGATGAAAAGACGGCGGCGTTTATCGGAAAACCATCCGGCGAGCTGCGGATGGACAGGCCGGACGCGGATGCGCAGTATGAAACGACATATGAGGTTGATGCCTCGGAGCTGCCGCCGCTGCTCTCCTATCCGCATACGCCTGAAAACGTAAAACCAATCGGCGAGGGGGCGGAGGGACTGCCGATCCACCAGGCCTTCATCGGCTCCTGCGCTAACGGACGTATTGAAGATCTCGAACAGGCGCTTGAAATTTTACGCGGCCGCAAAGTGCATAAAGACGTCAGGCTGATCGTAGTGCCGGCCAGCCAGAAGGTTATGCTGGAGGCTACGCGCCGCGGCCTTGTGGAAGAACTTCTTGTCGCCGGGGCGGCGATAATGACCCCGAGCTGCGCCTCCTGCGCCGGCTCCGGCCCCGGGCTCATCGGCGCGGGGGAACGCTGTATCAGCACGACGAACCGTAACTTCAAAGGGAGAATGGGCAACACGGAATCCGAGGTCTTTCTCGGCTCCGCCTATGCGGTTGCCGCCGCGGCCGTTTGTGGTTATATCACCGATCCCAGGCAATTCCTTTAAGGGGGGAAGATAACCGTGAAAGAGATTATAACCGGCACCGTGTGGACATGCGGTGACAATGTTTCGACATATCATATCATCGGGAAAAAACGGTGGACCTTGACGGGCGTCGACCAGGAAGAACTGGGGAAATGGGCCTTTGAAGGCGCCGTCAAAGAGATTGAAGACGTCCCGTTCGGTTTTCGTGACCTCGGATATACCATCATCGTGGCGGGACATGATTTTTGCGGCGGCGGCAAAAGCATAGAACATCCTATCGCGGCGATGCAGGGCGCGGGCGTGCAGCTGATACTGGCGGAATCTTTCTCCCGTTACGGGTTTCGAAACGCTATCAACAGGGCGCTGCCGGCCATTACCTGTCCTGGGATCGGCAAAGTTTTCAAAACGGGAGACCGCTTGGAGGCCAATCTGCTGACAGGTGAGATCAGCAACCTCACGACCGGCGGACGAATCTCGGGCATCCCGCTTTCAGACTATATCCTCAAGTTGATCTCCGCCGGCGGCCTGCTTCAGTATTATCGCAACATCCTGCGTCAAAAATAGCTTAAACCGGCGCTCTCCGAAGCGGCGGGAGGGCCTCGCGGTGCGGTATCGGAAAAGGTATCATAATATCTTGCGGCAGGAGGGGCGGCCGGGGCCTTCCCCTCCTGCCGCTCCTCCGCTGTAAATCAGAAAAAACCGGTTTAGAGCGGTTTAATAATTTTGAAGCGGCAACGGCCATCAGGGGAGCTGTTTCCCCGGGGCCGGCAGACGATTTTCATTATGGAATTATCCTTACGCGCTACTGTATATAATAGTCGGACTTGCTCAGGATGTCGTTGGCAATGTCCAGACGTGGCTTAATGATCGAAGCGTACCTTACTGACGCTACGTTGATCAGGCAGTCGACGAGCATCATCGCGGAAAGCGGTGAATTATGAAATCCCAAGCTGCTGCATAAACAGGGCAGGGTGATGTCCGAGTATTCGGCAAACGGCGAGGTGAAGCTGTCGGTTACCATTACCACCTTGGCCTGCGCCTGGTGCGCCAACTTGACAAACTGCAGCAGCCTATTGGCGTAGCGGGGAAAGCTGATCGCAAAGACAAGATCCGTCGGCCCGAGGCAGGGGATAATTGTCGACCAGACGGGAAGATTGTCGGCGTGTATTATCTGGCAGTTACCAAACATGCGGGACAAAAAGCTGTACATATACTGCGCGACCATTATCCCGCCTCTGGCGGTCGTTATATAGATCATGGGGGCGGAAACTATTTCCGCGACCACATTGTCGAGGGTCTCTTGGGGTATCAGTTCGAAGGTGTTCTGTATGTTATTCAGCTGTTTGTCGTAGCATCTGCCCCACAAATCGGAGAGGTCGAGATCTTTGAGATTCACTTCAAGACGTGTCTTTGGGTTTACCTTGTTTCTCAGCACCTCTTGCAATGCCCTCTGGAAATCCATATATCCCTTATAATTCAGGAACGTCATTAAACGCATAATCGTCGTCGTGCTCGTCCCCGCGGCGTTGGCAAGCTGATCAACGGTAAAAAAGGCCGTGTCGAAGGTGTTTTTAAGGATAAAATCCGCGACCTTCTTCTGTGCCGCCGTCATATTGTTTATCCCATTTTTCAGTTTTTCAATGGGTCCATGCATTAAAAGACCTCTCCCCGTCTGGGTGTTAAGCACGAAATACTGCCATCACATCATGCGTATCTTCTACTTTATTAAAAACTTTTTCTTTATAACTTATACCCGAAGTGAACGTTAGTGTCAAGAGAAGTTAGCAATATCACTTTCTGTAAGTTTGCCATATAGAGCATGGAAATTATGATGTTAAAGTAAATGCAGTAAAAAGTCTTAGAAGTGAAAGATTGGAAGCTTTTATCCCGCCGCCTTTGCGGCGCGCGTCAGTCGCGCAGCGCCCGGTGCGGAGAGTTTTTTCTTGAATAGAGGCTATGCGTGCAGCGGATCATGTAATAGACCACCGCGGCGGAGACCAGCAGTTCGGTGATGGGCATCGCGAGCCAGAGGGCCCGGGCTCCCGCGGCGGCGGGCAGAAAGAGGATCAGCAAACCGCTGACGAGCATACCGCGCGAGACGGAGACGAAGAAAGATATCTCCGGCCGCATCAGGGACTGGAAGTAATAGGTGGAGAAGATGTTCAGCGGCAGCAGCAGGAACGAAAGGCCGTAGCAGCGGATGATGAAGGGCGCTATAGAGAGCACCCTCTCCGTCGGGGCCATGAAGATACGGATGAATCCGTTGGGAAAGGCCAGCGCCGCGGTGGTCCAGGCGAGGCTGAAAAAGGCCGCCGTCGCGAGGGCGTACCGCAGCGTGGCCCTGATGCGCCCCCACCTTCCCGCGCCGAAATTTATCGAGATTATCGGCTGCGACGCCTGTCCGATGCTGTAGGCGCAGCACTGGACGACCGTGCTGATGTTGACGATCACGCCGTAGACGGCCAGCGCCTCCGTGCCGGAGTAGCGCATGATCTGGCGGTTGAAAAGCACCGTCAGTATCCCCATCGCGATATCGATGAAGAAGGTTGAAAAGCCGGTGACGGTGATCTTCCTCAGCTTTATGAGCAGGTTTCGCGGCCTCACCAGCCGCAGCGTATTCCTCTTCGAGAAAAAGTGGCCCAGCATCGCCGCGAGGGTGAGCGCAGCCCCGATCGCCGTCGCGAGCCCTGCCCCCATGATGCCCATATCCATGGTAAAGACGAAAAAATAATCCCCCGCGACGTTGAAAAGCCCGCCGAAGAGCACCGCGGCGGTGGCAAGCCCCGGGCTGCCGTCGTTGCGCAGGAAGGCGGCCAGCATCTGGTTGAAGATGAATACCGGCACGGCGAACTTCACCGGCCACAGGTACTGCCGCGCAAGCGGCAAAAGCGTCTCGTCCGCGCCGAAGAGCAGGAGCATCCGCCTATCGAAAAAAACGATAGCCGCCCAGCTGAGGGCGGAGAAAATCACCGTTCCGATAAATGCCGCCAAGAAATAATCGTTCGCGCCGCTCTCACCCGCGCCGCCCCGTCCCCTGGCGACGCTGAACAGCACGCCGCCGCCGATCCCCGCGAGCAGCCCGAGGCTGTAGATGATATTCCAGACGGGCGCGACGACGGCTAGCGCCGCCGTGCCGTCGGGCCCCTGGTACTGGCCGACGATCGCCATGTCCACGATGCCGTAAATCGAGCTGATCATCGCACTGCCGAAGGCCGCTCCGAGATATCTGAAATATATGGCGCTGATCCTGCCGCGCAGTAAATCCATCATAATCCTCCTCAAAAATAAAGAGCCGGATAAGAGAACAGGCGTCTCAGCCTGTCACCTTATCCGGCTCGTCATTTCCAATGAATGATTCGCCCTCCGAGTGAGCATTGAAGTTTATAACATCAAAGGACGGAAATATCAAGCGCCGGATTCTCGGGGGTATTAAAACGGCAGGGTGAGGGTGAGGAGGGTTTTGCCTACGTAAAAGGACTTTGGTAAATCCCGCCTAAATCTTAATGATTTTCTAATAATTCCCCGATATACTTATATCAATGATATTTTTAAGATATGCCAAGGAGGAAACGGATATGAAAAAAATCATCAGTTTAGCCGTGATCGCGGCGGTTGCGCTCTCTCTGGGGATGGCGGCGGTCTCGGCGGATGCCGCGAAGCTGATCGGCGAGGCGCGGGCGAAGGAGATAGCGCTGAAGCATGCCGGCGTAGCGCCGCAGCAGGCCCAGTTTACAAAGATGAAGCTCGACAGGAAGTACAGCCACACGGAGTATGAGCTGAAATTCTATGTCGGCGGCACGGAGTATGAGTACGAGATAAATGCGGAGACGGGCGAGGTGCTCAAATTCTCGCGTGAGGTGAAGAATCACGGCGCGCCGCAGAACGCGGGAAACGCGGGGCTGATCGGCGAGGCGAAGGCCAGAGGCATCGCCCTGTCGCGGGTACCCGGCGCGAAGGAGAGCGACATCCGAAAGTTCAAGCTCGACCATGACGACGGCAGACAGGTCTACGAGGGCGAGATTTTTTACAATATGAGAGAGTATGAGTTCAAGATCGACGCCAAGAGCGGCGAAGTGGTCAAGTGGGAGATCGACGGTTAGAGGATTTTCCGAAGGGAGGAGCGGCGACCGCTCCTCCCGATCCTCTTTGCCGTAAAAGGACGGCTTTTTATGAAGATACTTGTCGCGGAGGACGAACGAGATCTGAACCGCCTGATCGCCAAGTCTCTCGAAGAGGCGGGGCATTGTGTGGACCGCTGCTGGGACGGCGGCGAAGCGCTGGATTTTATCCGTGCCTCGGAATATGACGCGGTCGTGCTCGACGTGATGATGCCCGTAATGAGCGGCCACGAGGTCGTCAGCCGGATGCGCGCGGAGGGCAGCGCCGTGCCGGTGCTCTTTCTGACTGCCCTTGACGGCGTCGACGACCGGGTCAAAGGGCTTGACCTCGGGGCAGATGATTATTTGATAAAACCCTTTACTTTTCCCGAGCTGCTGGCACGCCTGCGGGCGATCACGCGCAAGTACGCGGAGACGAAGAGCACGCTGCTGAGGGTTGGCGGGCTGGTTCTTGATACGGCTTCGCATCGGGTGTCGCGTGACGGCAGGGAGCTCTCCCTCTCGGCGAAGGAGTTCGCCGTTCTTGAGTTTATGATGAGAAACAGCGGCGTGGTGCTCTCGCGCGAGCGTATCGAAAATAATGTCTGGAGCTATGATTACGACGGCGGCTCGAATGTCGTTGACGTCTATATAAGCTATCTGCGGAAAAAGATCGACGACGGCTTTGAAAAGAAGCTGCTTCACACGGTGTGGGGTTCCGGCTGGATGCTGAAAGCGCCGGAATGATGAGTCTTTCGGTCAAGGCGCGCGTCACCATATGGTTCACGCTCCTGATGCTGCTGATCACGGCGGCCTCGCTGGGCTTCGTCATCACGGTGGGCGGCTCCATGATGGAGAGTTATTCCCTGACACGCCTCGCGGAGATGGTGAACGACAACGCGGACGAGCTCCGGTACGGTAAAGAGGGCCTCGAGGTTGACGATGATTTCGAGCCGTACGCGGGCGGTGCCTATACCCTGATCTATGACGAAGCGGGCACGCTGCTTTACGGACGCGTGCCCGCTGGCTTTAATCCGCGCGAACCTTTTCTTGAGGGCGAGCCCTACCTAGTCGGCAGCAGCGGCGGAGATTTTTACCTCTACGACCGGCGCGCGGAGGGCGGCAGGCTGTGGCTGCGGGGGGTACTCCCCCTGTCGGCGGCCGGCGGTTTCCCGCTCGTCGCCGCACGGCTCGCCTTTTTTATCCTGCCGCTGCTCGTCCTGCTTGCCGCCGCCGGGGGTTATCTGATCGCCAGACGCGCCTTTCGCCCGATAGATAAGATCGTCGCGGCGGCGGACGCGATCAGCGAAGGACGCGACCTCTCGGCGCGTATCGGCCTGCCGCCGCGTGGCGATGAGATACACCGGATCGCCTCGTCGTTCGATAATATGTTCCGGCGGCTCGAGGCCTCTTTTGAGGCGGAGAAGCAGTTCGCCTCCGACGCCTCCCATGAGCTGCGCACGCCGACGGCGGTCATTCTCGCGCAGTGTGAGTCGCTTGAGAGAGGGGAACGCACGGCGGCGGAATACGCGGAGGGAGTCGCGGCAATCCGGCGGCAGGCGCTCAAGATGTCAAAGCTCATCGGCACGCTGCTTCAGATAACGCGCCTCGAACAGGGGACGGTCAAAGCCTCTTTTGAGCGTGCGGATCTGAGCGAACTTGTCGGCGTCGTCTGCCGCGAGTCCCGGCTCCTCTGGAAGGAGGCCGTGCTGGAGACGGAAATCGAAGAGGGGATATTCGCGGATATCGATGTGGTGCTCATGTCGCGGCTGACCGGCAATCTTCTGGAAAACGCCTTCAAGTACGGCGGCGGATCGGTACGCGTCTCGCTTCGCCGGGAGCCGGAGAGGGCAATACTCTCCGTATCCGACAACGGCGAGGGTATCCCTCCCGCCGAGCTGGAAAAGATCTGGAACCGCTTCTACCGTCTTGAAAAATCACGTTCCGGCGGCGGCCTGGGCCTCGGGCTGGCGCTGGTGCGGCAGATCGCCGACATTCACGGCGTGCGGGTGACGGCGGAGAGCGGCGCGGACGGCACCGTTTTCACGCTGCTGCTGCCGGTAGATTCCCAGGGGTCGGAGTCATTCAAAGCCTAATAGTATCTAAAAGGTAACTACATTACAATATAGTGCTTACTTTACATAGGGAACCAACAGGATTATCTTATAGTCACAGGCCGGTGGAAAGAGGAGCGGCACAAAGACAAAAGATAACAGGAGGAACCTGAGATGAACAAGAACAGCTTTAAAAAGATCGCCCTCGCGAAGGGCGAGATAAACCTTTATGATTTCGGCGGCGTAAAGCTTCACGCCTACAGGACCAATGATTTTCTTGCGGACGAGGTCTTTATCGTCGAGAAAGAGGGGCAAGCCGTCATAATCGAATCGCCCTGCTTCTTTGACAACGACAGGGAGCTGGAGGAATATATCGCCGGTACGGGTCTGACGGCCGCGGGATTGCTGCTTGCCTACCATATGGCGGGCGGCGGTTTTATGCCGGGCGTGAGGCGGTACGCGACGAAGAGGGCCGACGAGTATGGCCACAGCGGCGGCGGCAGGGCGCTCATCGATAATTTTACGGGGGCCTTCGGCGCGGCCTTCGACAGCGCCATACATTAGGTGACGGACTATATCGAGCCGGGCGAGGTCAGGATCGGCGGTATCCGGTTCAACATTATTCCCACGCATGAGGCCTTTGACGTGGAGATACCGGAGATCGGCGCCATCTACACCCACATGCTGGGCCACGACTGCCACTCGATCGTGGCGGGCGCGGCGCACGCCGAGGCGATGATCGAACAGCTTCGGGGCTTCCTCGCGAAGGGCTACAATCTGGTGCTCACCTCGCACTATACGCCGGAGGATCTGAAGGATGTCGAGACGAAGATCGCCTACCTCAGCGAGCTCAAGACGATTGCCGCCGGCTGTAACGACGCGGCGGCCTTTAAGGCGGCGGTCAAGAAAAGGTACGGCGGTTACGGCGGCGAGAATTATCTCGACATGACGGCGGGGTTCTTCTTCAAGCGGTGAGCCGCCTGACGGCGGCCCTCCGGTGCGGCGGAGATAACGGCGCGGGGAGAGGCTGCGCGGAGCGCCTCCAAGTTTTACATCCGCGCGAGAAGCTGTAACTCATCGATATTGCGGATAAAATATCCCTGCGTCGTCTTTTCCAATATGCCGCGTTTGACGAAACCGGCAAGCACATAGAGCAAATGCCGGTATGTCACGCCGAGAAACTCCGAAACTTCCTGATGCCGCTCGCGGTAAACTCCGTTGTATGAGGTCAGTAAAATAAAGTTGGCGAGACGGTTTTCCAGCGGGTAAGACTGATTTTTAGAGTAGACATCGGTATTTACGATCGCCTTTTGGCCGAGAAAGAGGCAGAGGCGGCGGAGAAATTTCGTATCGCCGAGTATTGCGTCTTTGCACTCCAATACATGGATCCGGTAACAGAGGCAGGGGGTGATCGCGGCAATGCCGCTGCCGACGCTCTGCGCGCCGACCAATTCCATCTCTCCTATAAAGCAGGGGGCGTTTAAAAAATTGATCAGCGAAATCCGCCCGTTTTCATGCGGGATAAAGAGCTTCGCCCTGCCGCCCGCCAGATAGTATAGATAAGAGACCTGCCGGCCCTCCTCTAAAATATTTTCACCGCCCTCAAATTTCACAACAGAGGTATAGGGGCGTATGTCAAAGCTGAAAAAATCCGACAGAGGAAAGTTTTGATGGCATTCGTCGTTCAGGGAATCTTGTTCGATAATCTTCAAATTTAACATCTCTTTGATAAATTGATATGAGATTTCTCATACCAGTCTATCATAAATCATTGATACAATACAGCAAATATGAGAGGAGACGTTTATTTTGGAACAAAAAGATTATTGGGACAGCGTTTCCGGGCAGAAAGAATTTACCACGCCGTTTCAGGCCGACGAGTTTAAAAAATATGTCCGGGAGGAGGCGCCGGTTTTAGATCTCGGCTGCGGTTACGGACGCACGCTGGACGAATTATATCAGGCGGGGTACCGTAATTTGATCGGCATCGATTTTTCCAAGGGGATGATAGCAAGAGGCCGCGCGTTATATCCCTATCTTGATCTGAGGGTTAAGGAGACCGATTTTATCCCGCTGCCCGATCAAAGCGCGGAGGCGGTGATTCTTTTCGCGGTGCTGACCTGCATAAAGGAAAACGACAAACAGCGGGAACTTATAGCGGAGATCGGCCGCGTGCTCAAACCGGGCGGCGTCCTGTATGTAAACGATTTTCTCTTAAATTCGGACGACAGAAACACAGACCGTTATCAACGATTTCAGGATAAGTACGGCGTATATGGCGTCTTTGAACTGCCGGAAGGCGCCGTCTGCCGGCATCACGACGAGGCGTGGATCCATCAGCTGCTCTCTGATTTTTCCACTCTAAAATATCAGCGGTTGATATTTACGACGATGAATGGCCATGAATCCAAGGGATTTTATTATATTGGCCGCAAATCATGTCAGCGGCCTTAGACAGGCGCCGGATCATAGAGACTGAAAAGTAAAGAGGGTGAAGATATGACACAGGAAGAACGGCTCGACTATCTCATCGAAACACTGGCGGCGGAACAGCCGCGGTACGCCGATTTGAAACTCCCCGCTGACAGGGGGGAGAAACGGGCGCTGCTGCGGGCGCTCTTCAACCTGCGCCCGCCTCTGCCCGCCGCCGACAGGCTGCTCGCGGTGCAGGACGAGTATCTCGCGGAGGAGCTGCGGGCCAGGGGGACAACTTTGGCGGCGGAGCTCGCGCCGCTGTCGGGGGATATCTGTCTCTGGCAGGGCGACATCACGACGCTTGCGGCGGATGCCGTCGTCAATGCCGCCAACAGCGCGATGCTTGGCTGCTTTGTCCCCTGCCACCGCTGTATAGACAACGCGATACACACCTACGCGGGCATCCAGCTGCGGCTCGCCTGCCATGAGCTTATGGAGCGGCAGGGTTACGAAGAGCCGACTGGCGGCGCGAAGATAACCCCGGCCTTCAACCTCCCGAGCCGCTATGTGATCCACACGGTCGGCCCGATAGTTTACGCCTCGCTGACGCGGCGGGAGCGCGACGAGCTGGCCTCCTGCTACCGCTCCTGCCTGAAGCTCGCGAGGGAAAATGGCTTGAAGAGTATCGCCTTCTGCTGTATCTCTACGGGGGAGTTCCGCTTTCCCAACGCGGCGGCGGCGGAGATCGCGGTGGATACGGTGCGGGAGTTCCTCAAAGAAGAGGGCGTTGGGATGAGGGTGATATTTAATGTATTCAAGGATATCGACCGTGAGATATACGCGGGACTGCTGCACTGAGCCCGTGGAGAGGCTGAAAGAGGCGCTGGCGGACGCGGAGGCCGTTCTTGTGGGGGCGGGCGCGGGCTTTTCCGCCTCCGCGGGGCTTGTCTATACGGGGCCGCGCTTCGAGGAAAATTTCGCCGATTTTATCGCGGTTTATGGCTTTGCCGACATGTATTCGGCGGGCTTCCACCGCTACTCCTCGCTTGAGGAGCATTGGGCCTATTGGAGCCGCCATATCTATCTCAACCGCTACGCCCAGCCTGTGGGGAGACCCTACCTGGAGCTGTTGGAGCTCCTGCGCGGCAGGGATTATTTCGTCCTGACGACGAATGTCGACCACCAGTTCCCGCGGGCCGGTTTTGAGGAGGAACGTCTCTTCCGCACGCAGGGCGATTACGGCCTCTGGCAGTGCTCCGTACCCTGCCATGAAGAGACCTACGGCAACGAGGCGGCGGTGCGGCGTATGGTCGCCGAACAGCGCGATATGCGCGTACCGGCGGAACTGGTTCCCTATTGTCCGCTCTGCGGCGCGCCGATGAGCATGAACCTCCGTGTTGACGGCAGCTTCGTTGAGGACGCGGACTGGCACGCGGCGAAGGAGCGTTATCTGGCCTTTTTGCGGCGCACGGAGGGTTCGCGCCTGCTTCTCCTTGAGCTCGGCGTGGGCGGCAACACCCCCGGGATCATAAAGTATCCCTTCTGGCGGATGACGGCGGCCAATCCCCACGCGCTCTATATCTGCGTGAATAACGGCGAGGCCTTCGCCCCGAAGGAGCTCGGCGAGCGCGCCCTCTGTATCGGTGGCGACATCGCCCCGCTGTTTGCCGCGGCCGTGGGCCGCGCCGCCGGCGAGGCTTAACGGGCCCTGAAATGAGAAAAGAGACTTCTCCGCTCATTCGCAGAAGTCTCTTTATCTCTCTGTTCCGCGTGTCAGGCCGCCGGAATCAGTTGTTGGTCAACAACGCGAGCGCCCCCCGGATCTGAAGCTTGACGCCGGTCCTTATGCAGCGTTCATCCGCCTCAAACCTCGCGCTGTGCAGGGGAAAGTTTGTCTCTCTATCCGAAAAGCCGCAGCCCAGCTCGTAAAAGCAGGAGGGGCGTGCCGCGGCGAAGTATGCGAAATCTTCCGTACCCATGGTCGGCTCCGTTTTAATAATGACATTTTCCGCGCCGATCGCCGCGCGCGCCGCCGCGGCCACGGTCTCCGTCACCGTATCGTCGTTTATCAGCGCGCCGTAGCTGGGGCGCAGGATCAGCTCCGCCCGGCCGCCGAAGAGGTCTGCGACGCCATCCGCGGTCTCTTTCAGACGGCGGCGCAGCAGGAGACGTGTCTCCTCGCTGAGCGAACGCATGATGCCCGTCATCTCGACACGGCCGGCGATGATGTTGCCCTTTGTACCGCCCTCTATCTTTCCCACCGTCACCACCGCGGAGTCCAGCGGCGAAATGCCGCGGCTGGCGATGTTCTGAATCGCCGTGATGAACTGCCCGGCCATCGCCACCGCGTCGCAGCCCTCCTCGGGGTGCGCGCCGTGGCAGCCGCGTCCGTGGAGGATGAGCGTGAATTCGTCGGAGGCGGCGTGCATCTTGCCGAATTTGAAGGCCGCCCTGCCGGCGGCGATGGCGGGGTTGACGTGAAGGCCGAGCACATGGCTGACGTGGGGCACGTCGAGGCAGCCAGCCGCGATCATGCGCTCCGCCCCTCCCGTGCCCTCCTCGGCGGGCTGGAAGAATATCTTTACCATACCCGTCAGCTCCGGCTCCATCTCTTTGAGCAGGATCGCCGCGCCGAGCGCGGCGGCGGTATGGATGTCATGCCCGCAGGCGTGCATCACGCCCCTCTTTTTGGAGGCGAAGGGCAGCCCCGTCTCCTCCGTGAGCGGCAGCGCGTCGGTGTCGGCGCGCAGCGCGACCGTCTTGCCACTACCGGCCGTGCCGACTGACGCCACGGCCGCCGTACCGTCCAGCATCAGTTTATATTCGATGCCGTGCCGTCCGAGTATCTCCGCGAGGCGCGCGCAGATGGGCTGTTCCTCTCCCGAAAGGTCGGGATATTCGTGCAGTTCGCGCCGGAAGGCCGTCAGCATCGGCAGCATCCCGTCAATTCTTTTATCGATATCCATAAGCCAAACCTCCTTTAAAATTTCATTATCACCGCGGCGGCGACGAAGAGCATCATCACGAGCCACATGATACCGAAGAGTTTGAGGAAAAACTTCCACCACTTCGCGAGCGAGATGCCCGCGATACCGCACCCGGTGGCGATGCCGCAGGTCGGCCAGAGCAGGTTTGAGAAGCCGTCTCCGAGCTGGAAGGCGAGCACCGTCACCTCGCGCGAGAGACCGGCGACGTCGCCGAGCGGCGCCATTATCGGGATGATCGTCGCCGCCTGGCCGCTGCCGGAGGGGATGGCGAAGTTGATGAAGGTCTGGATGAAGAGCATGCCCTCCGCCGCGATGATCGGCGGCGTCCCCTCGATCATATTCGCCATGAAATTGATTATCGTGTCTATTATTTGCCCCTCGCGCATGACGACGAGAATCGCGCGCGCCACGCCGACGATCAGCGCGCCGAAGACGATGGCGCGGGCCCCCGCGAGCAGCTCCTCCGCTATCTTGTCGGCGCTCCAGCCGAAGATGACGGCGACCGCGATCCCCATCAGGAGGAAGACCGCCGTCAGCTGAGTGTTGCCCCAGCCCCTGTAGAGGCAGCCGTAAAAGATGAGGGCGAGGCTGGCGAAGATCACCGCGAGCGAGGCGGACTCTCGTCCTCCCATCGTCAATTTTTTGAGCTCGCCGCTGTCGTAGGAGAAGAGCGCCTCGCCGCGCGGGACGAGCGAAAGCGACGGGTCTCTCTTTATCTGTCTGCCGTAGCGGAATATCCACCAGAGGGCGATCGCCGAAAAGACGACAAATATCGCGGCGCGCACGCCGAAGCCCGAATAGAGGGGGATACCGGCGATCGACTGCGCCACTACGATGGTATAGGGGTTTGTCAGCGCGGCGGCGAAACCCACTCCGATGCCGAGCATCACCACCGCGAAGCCGAACATCGCGTCATATCCCATAGCCACTCCCACGCCGACCATGATCGGTATCATGCCGTTAAAATCGTTCCACATGCCGAAGAGGCTGGCTCCGAGCGCGAAAAAGAGATAAAAGATGACGACGACGATATTTTCGCGTCCTTCGAGACGCCGCAGCAGCGTTCCCAGCATCTTTTCAAAAGAGCCCGTCTTTATGACGACGGCGAAAGCGGCGTTGACGATGAAGATGAGCGCCACAAGGTCCGCCACCTCGATTATCCCGCGCTGGAAGGAGCTGAAAAAGCCGATGACGCCGACGGGGCTCGAATCGGTGAGATAGCGGAAAGAGCCTGGGACGACGATCTTTCTCATCGTGCCGTTCACGTCGACGGACTGGTACTGGAACTCCCCCGCCGGAATGATCCAGGTCAGCAGGCAGGCCGCCGCGACGATATAAAAGAGCAGTACGTAGGTGTGCGGCATCTTGAATTTTGCGGTCGATGGTCTCATATCTTGGTTCATAACTCCTTTTTGCGCCTCCCTGCCGGTCTATGCGCGGCGCAGCCTCCGGCCGGACAAATCTCTAAAAACAAAAAATCCAGCACAAACTAAACACCTTCCGGTGTTAATTTGGCTGGATCTCGCAGATTATATCCCCGTGCTGAGCGCGCAGGTCAACTGGCAAGGCAGTCTTATTCGGTTTTATCTGCGGGAAGCCGCTTTACGCGAGCCTCCCGTGTGCATGATTATATATTATTTCCCATCCTCGTCAACCGCCACTTTTATCTCATCCCGCCCCGTGGGCCTATGGGTGCTGAGCCAGCTGCGGTATTTCTTCACCGCCTCCATGTAAGCCATCTGAATGGCCTTCTGCGAAGAGGCGAGATAGGAGCCGCGTATGAGCTCCAGAAGCTCCCTGTCGACCTCCGCGAGAGAGCGTCCGATAAATAGCTCCTTGATAAAATTGCTGGTCGCCGGCAGCATAACCGTCACATCGAGGTCGACGATCTTTCCGCTGGCCGCCTCGACGATAAATACGATGAAGAAGTGTGAAAAGCGCGCGGTGATAGGATTCTTCTGCTGTGTCCGCGCGTTTCCTATTATGCAGAGCTTTTCGATCAAAACAAACCTCCCCTTTCATGCGCGGCGGTCTCATATTCGGTGCATAAGCGGTCTTATTATATATTGAGAACTGGGAAATGAGAGCCCGTAAAATCCCCCGCGCTGTGTGTTTAGGAGCGGTCTCGGTCTATAATTGGTTAGAGGGTTTAGATATCCTTGCTTTGGGAGGGTTTGAGCTGAGGAGAAAAATTTACCGCTTTATTGCTTTTGCCGCATTGTCCGCCGCTGTTTTTCTCTGCGCACCGGCCGCTTGGGCCGCCGCCGCGCCTGGGGAACGGAGAATTTCCGCGGACGCCGGTTTTAGAGCGCCGGAAGAGTCGCCCGAATACGGGTGGGCTAAGGAGCTTTTGCAGATGGCAGTCATGCACGGGCGGGACGACCGGGAGAAGATAAAGGAGGCGCTGTTTTGGCTGGAGAGGGGAACGGCGAAAAATTGTCCCCACGCGATGGCGCTGTTGGGCAGCTACTATCTTGACGGCGGTTTTACCGAAAGGTCGCGGCGCGAAGCGGAGCGTGACCCTGAAAAGGGGCTGGCGCTTCTCAGAAGGGCCGCCGCGATGGATGCGCCCGCGGCTCATATCGTGCTTGGCCGAATATATTTCAACGGCGGCTGCGGTGTGGCGCGTGACGCGGAGGCGGGACTCGCCCATTTTGACCGGGCTATTGCCGCCGGCAGCCGCAGGGCGGCCTGCATCATCGCGCAGTCCTACGAGAGGGGCTATTGGCTTGGTCAGGATTATCGCCGCGCGCGGGAATATTATGAAAAGGCGCGCTCTCTCGGCGAGGAGGGGCTCGACGACAGGATCTATAACCTTGAACATCTTCCCGACTACTTCTGGGGAAGCCATCTCTCCGTGAAGGCCTGTACCAAAGAAGAGGTCCGTCCCGACGTCCGGTACGTCGGCAGGAGCCTGAGGCTCAGCGGTCTTGTCGCCTCGGTGAGGAGAGATCCCGGCGGCGTGGCCGTCATTCTCAACCTGTACGAAAATCCCGCGGTCCGCGAGGCGGAATGCCGATTCGCCCCGCAGGAGGCGGCGCGGCTTGCCGGCTGCGAAGAGGGCGATTCCCTGGCGGTACAGGGTAAAGTCACCGGCTTCACCGACGGCGCTGATAACGCCGCCGGTGCGAGAGTCCTGATGGAGGATTGCTGGCCGGTGAGGGACTATTATCGATAGCGTGGACCGTGTGCGGGAAGAACGGCTTGATATATACGGCGGTGTGCCGCTCTTCCCGCGCTCTTTTATTCTTTGTAATTACCTGTATAGCGGCTGACGTACGGAATTAGATCCTTGCTGCGGACGCTCTTATTCTTTTCAGTCCATTGCGTGTAATATTTTTTACAGTCCAGTGTTATCATATCGTTGGTTCGCTCCTCCAACAGGTACGCGAAATCATCTCTAAGCCTAATTGCCCCAAATTCCCAATATACGAGCCGTACTTAATCTCAAAGGTACTTTTATCTTTGTTCAAGGTTCTACAGCCATTTTTCTGTCTTCCGCAGATGGCACGGAATGTGCATTCTTATAATTACATCATTAAAGGTTAATTGAAAAATACCCTTATTTTAGGTAAGAATCACTTGTTGCGATTTAAAAAAGTATTAGAATTTTTTCAATAGAGGCATATTTCACTATTTTCGTCTGTATAAAGAATGGAGGGAATAGAAATGGAAATGGACAAAAAGACACTTCTATTTGGCGGTTATTCCCAGTTTCCTCAGGGGACGGCGGGTCATGAGATATTTAAATACTTTGGCATCGGTTTTGTGGTTGACCCTGAGAGCGGCGAGATCGTGAAAGTCTCTTCCACGTTTCTCAGTGATCTGAGTTCCCGTTTCCTCAGTTCTGCATTTGTAGGCAAAAACATTAGGGATGGAGGTGTCGGGGCGGGCATAAAAGAATTTGAGGCGAGATATTTCTGCAAAGGTAAGAAGACGATCATCGCCGCGATAATAGAAGCGGAGAAAAGCTACTTGAATTATTTAGCACAATAGTGTAGCATGAAATAAACTTAGATAATTTTGGTACAAATCTGCTGATTTGCCTTTTAGGGAGAGCAACCCTCTCTCATTTGCAAGGGCAAGGGGCCAACAGAAATGTTGGGGTCTTGCCCTTTTGTCGTTGCGGATGGGAGGTGGTTTTTGTTGTTTAATTTTTGATTTTCACCGTAAAAAAACAATAAATGACAAAAACTAAAGGAGAGTTGCTTGATGTATGAGAAATTACCTTTGATGGTCCCGTTCGTTCTTTATCTGTTGGTTCTGATCGCCGTTAGTGTTTATACGTTCCGCTTTACCAAGACAATGGAGGGCTTTCACCTTGGCGGACGGAATTTGGGGCCGTGGGTAGCCGGTATCAGCCTTATCTTTTCCGGTTCCAGCGGCTGGATATTCACCGGTATGGCGGGGCTCTGTTATGCGGTGGGCCCGGCGTCGTGGTTTATGCACGCCGGCAATCTTTTTTTTATGCTTACGGCGTTTTTGTTGGTTGGTAAACGCCTGAGAAATTATTCCGGGGTACTCGGCGCGATAACCTATCCGGAATATTTCGTCAGGCGGGTACGCTCCGGAGGGAATATGATCCGCGGTGTCGCCTCTATGGCTGTTGTCGTATTTATATCGGTCTCGGTCGCCACACAGTATATGGCGGCGTCAAAATCAATGGTTCCTCTTTTCGGTATTACTAATTTCCAGGCAACATTAATAACGGCGTCAGTGGTCGCCCTCTATTGCCTGATTGGCGGATTTCTGGCCGTTTGCTGGACTGATATGGTCCAGGGCATAGTTATTCTTGTGAGTTCTGTCGCCCTGTGTTCCTACATGATCTATGATATCGGCGGATGGTCTAATGTAACGCCGAAACTAGCGGCCCTTGACCCCAAACTTGTCTCCGTCAGATGGGTCACACTGCCTTTGGTCCTCTCCTATTTCACGACCGGCTTCCAGTGTATCGGCCGCCCGCATGACACGATACGTTATTTTGCCGTCAAAGATTCAAAATCAACGCGCAAGATGGCGATGATCGGGATGTTTGGCTTCCTCATAAATTACTGGACAGGTTACCTTATCGGTCTCGTTGGACGTATATATTTTCCGGACATCAATGACCCGGAGACGATCTTCGGCAGGATACTCACAAGTGTGCTGAACCCGTGGTTTTCCGGCGTGATGCTTGCCGGGCTGATGGCTCTGATCATGTCCACCGTTGATTCCTGTCTGCTCTGCGCCGCATCGACGCTTAGTGAGGATTTTTACCATACCTGCATAAACAGAAACGCATCGAAGGAACACCTGTTAAGGGTTTCTAGATTATCGGTGCTGTTAATCGCGCTGTTGGGTACGATTCTTGCGCTGAACTCAGGAGGACGTTCTGTCATGTCCGCCATGCTCTTTGCCTCCGGAGGCCTCGCCGCGACCTTTGGTCCCGCGCTGCTTCTCTCGCTCTACTGGAAACGGCTGACAGAAGCGGGCTTGATCGCCGCGATGCTGACGGGATTTTCCGCAAGTGTTGCGTGGAAAGTTGGCGGAATGGCAAAAATTTCGAGCATACATGAGAGTTGTTTCGGTTTCTTTGCGGCGCTCGTACTTGGCACTGTTATAAGTTTAATTACCAAACCTCTGCCGCAGGAGGAAATAGCGCGGGAACTTCAAATCATATCAAGGGACTACCGTGTTGAGCAGCTCAGCGAAATAGAGCGTGGATTTCAATCCGCACAATAGGAATGAGGTGTTTTTTCATGGACTTCTGCGCGTGGCTGATCGTTGTGATAGTTCCGGTGATAATTACGGGAGTTTCGGTGCTCTATTATCTGCTTGGAGGCGATGATAATGATGACATCAAAGATTAGATGCGGTGAAATAATAGATCTTGTCTCCGGGAAAAGAAGGCAAAATGTAGATTTATGGCTGATGAATGGAAAAATAGGAAGAATCTCTGAAAACGGCGGACGGATTGCGGAAGAAGAGATAGACCTTTCCCGTTTTTACGTGATTCCCGGCTTTGTCGACGCCCACAACCATCTCTGCCTTCGTGTGGGGGGCGAGGCGGCTCCGATGATGGAGGCGCTTGCATATCAGGTACTTCTTGCGGTGAGGCACGCGCGTTTCGCGCTGCTTTCCGGGGTGACGACGCTGCGTGATGTGGGCGAGCGTGGATATGTCGACCTCTTTGTACGGCGCGGGATTGAGGAGGGGATCATTCCCGGGCCGAGACTTCTGGTCGCGGGGCCGGGGTTTCTCCAAAGCTGCGGCCGCCTGTGGTTTATGGGAAGGGAGGCCGGCGGCCATACCGAGGTCCGTAAAACGGTCCGCAAACAGCTGAAGGCAGGTATCGACTTTATAAGGATATTTGTGTCCGGTGCGGGTGCGGCATTCTCCGCCGAAAAAGCAGTTCCCGGCAGCAGCCGCGAAGAGATAGAGGCCGCTGTCTATGAGGCGCGCGCCGCCGGAAGGAATATCGGCGTACAGACCCACGGTGGCGATGCGGCGACATGGGCGATCGAGGCGGGCGTTGACGCTGTGGAACATGGGTGTTTCCTCACGGAAGAACAACTGCTGATGATGAGGGAGTGCGGCACCTGGCTCGTCGTCACAAGCGGCATCCAGCGGGCGATACGCGACTGCGCGGGAAATTCCGCCTTTATGCGCGAAAAGGCGGGCGCCGCCTACGCCAACTACCTGTCCGTGGTGCGGCGCGCCGTCGAGCTCGGCATCAACCTCGCCGTGGGCAACGACACGAACCATGGATGTATTGCGGAGGAGATAGCCTTTTTAGAAAGGGCGGGCATGGAGAGGCGCGCGGCGCTGCTGGCCGCCACGCTGGGAGGCGCGTCTCTCTGCGGTATTGAGGAGGAGATCGGAACGCTGGATATCGGCAAGGAGGCCGACCTGATCGCCTTTGAGCGGGACCCTCTGACGGCCGCGCCGCGGGAGCTGGTTCCGGCGTGGGTGATAAGGTCGGGAAAGGTAATGAAGAATCCCGTCGGCGTATGCTCCTGATACCTATTAAAAAGAGAGAAGGCAGACGGTACGCCGCCTGCCTTCTCTCTTTTACCGCCGGTGTCCCCGGCCTTTATTTTGCGATGAGTCCCTTTTCCCGAAGGAACTCACGTGCCACAGTTCTTGCGTCCTGGCCGCCGATGTCCACCTTGGCGTTGAGCGCGCGCATCGTATCCTCGTTAAGCAGCCCGTCCATTTTTGACAGCAGCCCTTCCAATTCGGGGTATTTTTCAAATGTATCCTGCCGGACGAGGTTCACCGCGTAGTAGGGCGGGAAGAAGTTGATGTCGTCCTCCATCAGCGTCACCTTTTGCTTGGTCAGCTGGGCGTCGGTCGAAAAGGCGTCGATCACATCCACCTCTTGCGCCGCGAGCCCACGATAACGGATACTTTCCTGCAGTCCCGTAACGGACTTAAAGTCCTTTTTAAAGCGTTTTTTCATGAGCGGCAGGCAGTCTCCGCGCTGGACGAAGCCGACCGTGCAGCCGAGCCGCAGTTTATCGGCGACGCCCATCATCTCGGATAGGGTGCGTATGCCGTAGCGCTTCGCCGTCTCGGGGCGCACTCCCATCACATAGGTGTTGTTGAAGCCGAGCGGCTTTGAGACGGCGATGCCGTGTTCCTTCATCAGCAGCTCTTTTGATTTTTCATAGACGGCCTGCGGGTCGGTGCTCGCGAAATCTAGGTGGAAGTAGTTGGGCAGGATGCTGCCGGTATATTCGACAAACATGTCAACGTCGCCCTTTTTGAGCGCGTTAAAGCAGACTACCGCGCCGCCGAGGTTAAAACGCTCATCTACCTTGATGTCGCTGTTGGCTTTGATGAGCTCGCTGTACATATAGCCGAGTATCATCGCCTCCGTGAAGTCGCCGGAGCCCACGGTGACCTTTCTCTCGCCGCGTTCGCTCAGATATCCCGAGAGGGCGGAGGCGGCGGGAAGCAGCACCAGCAGGCCGCAGAGCGCAAAGACGGCGATCTGCCTGCGGCGGCGCTTTTTCGCGGGGATATTCTGTATCTGCTCGGGGGGCAGCAGCCCCTCGGGCGTCACCGCGCGTTCCAGCTGCCCAAGCAGAAGGTCTATGCCGAGCGCCATCAGCGAGGCCGGGATAGCGCCGAGCAGCACGAGGCCGACGTTCTGTGAGTTGAGCCCGAGATTTATGAACCATCCCAGCCTGCCCGCGCCCGCGAAGGCGGCGATCGTCATCGTGCCCACCGCCGCGACGGCGGAGATGCGGATACCGGCCATAATGAAGGGCGCCGCGAGCGGCAGTTCAATACGGAACATGCGCTGCCACTTCGTCAGCCCCATGCCGCGCGCCACCTCTATCGTCTTCGGGTCGATGCTCATGATGCCCGTGTAGGTATTCTTTATGATGGGAAGCAGCGCGTAGATGATGACCATCATGATTGCCGGCTTCGCTCCGATCCCCACAAAGGGAACGGAGAAGGCCAGCAGCGCGATGCAGGGAATCGACTGCATTATATTGGCGAGGCCGATGACGATACGCGTCGCGAGCCTGCTGTGTGTGATGACGATGCCGACAGGTATTCCGATCGACAGCGAGATGAATACCGCCATGGTCGTCATATTCATATGGTCGATGAAAAGCCGCAGCAGTTCGCTGTGCTTCGCCGCCAGCAGTGCCAGGAAATCAGTCAATTACGCCACTCCTCTCTTCGGCGGAACCCTCGGGGCTGAACTGCCTGCTCAGCACGGAGAGCAGCCTTCCCTTCGTGAGAAACCCCCGCAGCCGTGAGTCGTGATCGGTCACGGGAATGACTCCGGATATGTTGTAGTCGATGGTGGAAATGATCTTTTTCAGCGAAGTATCGGTGAAGACTGAGATGTAATCGTCCGATATATAGTCGCTTATCCTGTCGTTCTCATTCTTCACATTCCGCAGGTCCGCGAGCCAGACGATGCCCCTCAGCCTGCCGTTGTCGGTGACGAGGAGGCTGTCGACGTTGTAGTGGCTCATAATATAGATCGCCTGTACCACGCTGCGGTCCTCCGTCGCCTGCACCGGCCGTTTCAGCATGATGTCCTCCGCCTTGACGAACTCGGGGTTGCTCCATAGTTTGTTCTTGCCGATGAACTCCTCCACGTAGCGGTTGACCGGGTGTTTCAGGATATCTTCGGGATTGTCGCACTGGACGACGTGCCCCGCCTGGATGACGCAGATCCGGTCGGCGAGCTTGATCGCCTCGTCCATATCGTGGGTCACAAATACCACCGTCTTGCGCGTCTGCTTCTGCAGTTTAAAGACCTCGTCCTGCAGCTCGCCGCGCGTTACGGGGTCCAGCGCGGAAAACGGCTCGTCCATCAGGATGATCGGCGGGTCCGGCGCGAAGGCGCGCGCCACGCCGACCCGCTGGCGCTGTCCTCCGGAAAGCTGGGAGGGATAAAGCCCGCGGTAACTGCCGGGCTCCAGCGCCACCATCTCCAGCATTTCATCCGTCCTTGCGGCGACGCGCTCTTCCGTGAATCCCGCCATCCTCATCGTCAGCGCGATATTTTCCCCGACGGTCATGTGAGGAAAGAGTCCCCCCTCCTGCACGATGTAGCCGATCCTCTTGGGCAGCTCCGAGACCGGCATCTCGCTTACAGAGGTGGAATCTATGAGAATGTCACCGCTGTCGATACTGTTAAGCTTGTTTATCATCTTCAGAAGCGTAGTCTTGCCGCAGCCGCTGGAGCCGATCAGGACGAAAAATTCATTGTCCCTGATGGTCAAATTGACGTTCATCAGAACGGGCTTGTTTTTATAGGATTTGTATATGCCCTTGAACTCGATCATTTTTTGTCTCCCTTCGCAGTGGTTTTATGGGGCGGACACCCCATATCCCTTTTTGCGATGCAGAGTTTAACGGAAATCATGTGAACGCGATGTGAAATAGGCGGGAGGCGCGTGAGAATTGTGTGATAAAAATAACCGCCGCCGCGGGCTACGCATACGGCGTTGTCGGTTACACGGGAGGGGTAAATGCCTCCGCGGCGCTGCGAGAGAGGCTGAACCGGCGGTGAGGGGAGGGAAACAGCTAGTATAGAGGCATAAAAAGAGATAAATATAACTGACTTTTATAGACTTTTATATTTGTCCATCACATGTTAAAAAGCTGCGGGGTTTTTCGGTAAAAATAATGGCCGCCACGCGGAGATCGTTCCTCTCCGAACGGCGGCCAAATGGCGCTAAAAACGACGGGCCCATCCCGCACTCCTGCTAAACGGAGGTGAAGAGGGCCTTTATGCCAGTCCTTTTACAAACTCGCTGAGCTTCGCGAGCCCATCTTCGAGCTCTCTTTTATTACAGGCGTAGCCGATGCGGAAGCAGTGTTCCTCGTCGAAGCATGAGCCGGGTGTTAGAAAGGCTCCCGTCTCCGCGAGCAGCTTCAAACAAAACTCTTCCGAGGGCATATCGACGTCGCAGTATAACAGTGCTGTGGTGCCGCACTGCGGCTTTACATAGGAAAATCGCGGTTCTTTTGCGACCCATGCGTCAAGGACCGCCAAATTTTCCTTTACGATCCCGCGGTTGCGCCCGATGATCGCCTCCTTAGCCTCCAGCGCGATCGCCGCGAGCGCCTCGTCAATCATGCCGCAGCTTATCGTGTCATAATCGCGGTGCAGCAGTATCTCGCGCATCGCCTCTTTGCTGCGTGTCGCGATCCAGCCGAGACGCAGCCCCGCGAGGGAGAATACCTTAGACATGCTGCCGACCGCGATCCCCTTCTCGTAGAGGTCGGCGACGGATTCCGGATATCCGTCCTCCTGAGTAAGAAACCTGTAGACCTCGTCGCATAGAACATAGGCGTCCACGCCGCGGGCGATCTCGACGATTCCGCGCAGCGTCTCCTCCGGTATCAGCGCGCCCGTTGGGTTGTTGGGGTTGTTTATGCAGATGATTTTTGTCTTTTCGTTGACGAGCGTGCGCAGCCTGTCAAGATTTGGCAGGAAGTTCTCCTCCTTTTTCAGCTTCAGGATGCGCACCTTAGCGCCGTATGACTCGGGGATCGAATAAAGCTGCTGGTAAGTCGGCATCACGGAAACCACCGCGTCGCCGGGCTCGACGAGCGAATAGAGCGCCAGGTGGTTCGCCCCCGCCGCGCCGTGCGTGGTGATGATCTCCTCCGTTCCAACGGAGCGGTAGAGGCCGGAGATCGCCGTATTCAGTTCATCCGCGCCGAATATCGCGCCGTAGGTCATGCGCCGCTGCGCGATGGTCTCGAAAAACTCCCGCCTGTCATGTTCAGCGAGGCGGAAGAGCTCGTCCAGCGTCACGGAGTCGACGCAGGTCTCCGCGATGTTGTACTTTGCCTTCGTCTCGTTGAGATTCATCCATTCTTCGACTTTGAATGTGGCTATCTTCATGTTTTTCTCTCCGTTTCCTGATAAATTTAAAGATCCAGCTTCAAATCGAGGAACCCGTTATGTACGTGCACCCCTATCCTTTTTATCGCCGCCTCGGTGTCTCTCTCTCTTATGAGTTCCAGCAGCTCGCGGTGTTCGGAGAGGCTGCGGTTATTTGAAAAGTCAAGATAATTCTCATAAAGCACCATATAGACGTCCGTCGTGTTGATTGCCGTGCGGATGTGCTGGCAGAGGATATCGTTGCCGCCGGCCTCCGCGATGCTTAAATGGAAGCGGCTGTTTATCTCCGGGTATTTCTCGGCGCTTATCCTGCCGTCGTAGACCGCCTGCTCCTCTTCGATGTTCTCCCCCAGGTGCCGCAGCAGAAGCGGTGTGACATTCGGCATCGCCTCTTCGATGCCCCATTGTTCCAGCTTGGCGCGGACCTCATAGGCGTTCATCATTTCGCGCCGCGTAGGCAAAGCGACCCAGACGCCGCTGTTGGGCACCATGCGCAGCCACCCTTCAAGCGTAAGCTTGCGCAGTGCTTCGCGCACCGGCGTGCGGCTTACCCCGATTTCCTGCGAAAGCGTTATCTCCGCGAGCCGCTGCCCAGGTTTTAACTTTTTCAGCATGATCATCTTTTTTATCTCGGAATAGGCGACCCCTGGGGCGGTCTGCTCAATAAAGCTGTCCATAATCATCTCTCCCGTGATGGTTATTATTGTATCCCATTGTATATATTGTACCTCTGTTTATGTAATAAAAACAATAGGCAAAATAGTTGACGGATGATTCTTTTTTGATTATAATACAGTTGTATCCAATAGAATACATAGGGATGCAGTAGAATTCAATAAACTTGAATAACTATATATGGAGGTGCTGTAATGAAGTATACGCGTATGCCCATCGAAAAGGAGTCGCCAGAGCAGTTCGGCTATGAGAAGATCAAGAACAATCTCACCGAAACTTCCGTCCGTGACCGCAATATCAAGGACTTGGGAATCGTACTGGACGACATCCTTCTTCCCTATGGAGACCATCTCGGAGACCCGCGTCTCAGAAAGCTTATCGCCGAACAGTCGAATATCGCCGACCCGGACTGTGTCATCATCACCGGCGGCGCGGCGTCGGCGCTATTTCTCGTCGCCTCGTTGCTGCTTGAGCCGGGCAGCCACATGATAGTCGCGCGTCCTAACTATGGCACGAATATCGCGACGCCTGAAGCGATCGGCGCGGATGTCGGCTACCTCGACCAGAAGTTTGAAGAGGGTTTCCGCGTAGATATCGAAAGACTTGAATCGATGATCCGTCCTGATACGAAGTACATCTCATTGACGAACCCGCATAATCCCACCGGCACGATGATGGGGCTGGAAGAGGTTAAGAGAGTCATCACCGTCGCAGAGAAACACAACGTATGGCTGCTTATGGACGAGACATACCGCGATATGTTCAAGGACGAGGTGCTGCCCGTCGCCGCATCGCTCTCGCCAAAGGTTATCTCCATCTCCTCGCTCTCGAAGACCTACGGCATACCGGGAATCCGCATCGGCTGGGCCGTCTGCCAGGATAAAGAGATGATGGATATGCTTTTGGCGGCGAAAGAACAGGTTTGCATCGGCGGCAGCGTCGTCGACGAATATATTGGTTTCGCCGCGCTCTCGCAGAAAAAGGAATGGATCGCAAAAAATGACGCCCTTATCGCGAGGCATTTCGCCATTGTCAAGGACTGGGTGGAGCACGAGGAATTTGTCGAATGGGTCGAGCCGCGCGCGGCCTGTACCTGTTTCCCACGCGTCAAGGAATCCGCCGGCGTCGATATCGAAAAGTTTTATAAGGTCATGAACGATAAATACGGCACCTATATCGGCCCCGGCCACTGGTTTGGCTTTGAGGACCGTTATATGCGCATCGGATACGCCTGGCCGCTCGAAGATGAACTTAAAGCCGGCCTTGCGGGAATCTCCGCGGCGATCAGAGAGGCCAGAGGATAGAGACAGAGGCCCGGGGGCCCTCACCGGCTCTCGGATCTGTCGGAAAAACTGATGGATAGATATCCTCTGCTTGAGATAGACGACAAAATTATTCGCCGCAACGCGGAAATATTACTTGGCGAATGCAGAAGGAACGGCGTCGAGCCATTTGCCGTACTGAAGGGTTTCAACGCCCTTCCCGGCATAAGTGAGGTTCTGGTCGAGGCCGGATACAAAACCCTGGCAAGTTCAAGGCTGCCGCATCTTGCGGCGGTGAAAGAGGCTGGGCTGGCCGTGGAGACTCTTGGACTGCGCCTGCCGATGCTCTCTGAAGTGCATGAGGTTGTGAAGATTTGCGATATCAGCCTCAATTCCGAACTTGATACGCTTAGAGCCCTTGACTGTGCGGCGGGCGCAGCCAGCCGCTTTCACAAGATAATACTAATGCGCGACCTCGGGGATCTGCGGGAGGGGATATTTGAGGGCGAAAGGTTTATCGAAACGGCGCTTTACGTCGAACGCGAACTTAAAAATCTTTGTCTTTACGGCGTTGGTGTCAATCTTACCTGCTATGGTTCCATTATCCCGACGGAAAAGAACCTTTCCGAACTTGCCGCGAATGCCGCGGATATCGAAAAACTCATTGGCAGAAAGCTGACGGTGGTATCCGGTGGTAACACGACCTCTCTTCCGCTTCTGCTGCGCGGAGCTATGCCTGAGGGAATAAATAATCTTCGTATCGGAGAGGCGATCGTCGTTCCCTGCGATCTTGCCGGTCAGTGGCGCTGTCCAGTCGAAGGGCTTTCCAACAGAGGGCTTGTGCTCAAAGCGGAGATAATTGAAATAGGCAGAAAGCCGACGCATCCGATCGGCGAACTGGGTACAAACTGCTTTGGCTCCCACAGCCATTACGAAGACCGAGGCGTTCGCCGGCGGGCTTTGCTTGCCCTAGGAGCCTTTGACATTGGCGATCCGGAAAAGCTCATTCCAGACGATCCGGGGATAAAGATACTGGGCGCGAGCAGCGACCACATGATAATAGATATTGAAGAAAGCGAGAATGATTACCGCCTCGGGGATATAGTTTCTTTCACGCTCCACTATCAGGCGATGCTCTTCGCCACTGAAAACCCACTCATCGAAAAACGATATGTAAGTTGATGCGGCAAATCCATTAACAGATCAAAGGAGGAGCTTATGAGCAGAATAATCAGGTATTGCATGGCCGGCTTTGGTAATGTCGGCGTAAGGTTTGCGCGTCTGCTTTTGGAAAAGGAGGCAGAGTTAAGGGCGGAATACGGATGTGAAATGCGTCTTACCGGCATATGTACCCGTTCAAAGGGTACACTGCTGAACTCCGAAGGTCTTGACCTTAAAAAGGTTCTTGCAATGAACGAAGAGGCGGGCCGCTTTGACGAAAAGGACGATGATTTTGTCCGCTGCGGCACGGAAACTATGATCGCCGCGTCGGAGGCAGATCTGCTCATCGAACTTACGACACTGTCCATCGACGACGGCGAACCGGCGGCGAGTTACATCAGAACGGCGCTTAACCGCGGTATGCACGTAATAACCGCCAATAAGGGACCGGAGGCATGGCGCTTTGACGAACTCAACGCCCTCGCTGAGGAAAAGGGGCGGATGTTCCTCTACGAGACGATTGTGATGGATGGCACGCCTGTCTTTAATCTAGTCAAAAAAAACCTGTGCGGGAACAGGATTCTTGGGATAAAGGGAATCCTGAACGGTACGACGAACTTTGTGCTGGGGGAGCTTGAGAGAGGTGGTAGCTATGAATCGGCGGTCAAAGAGGCGCAGCGCATACAGCTTGCCGAGGCCGACCCCTCGATGGATGTCGATGGCTGGGACGGCGCGGCTAAGATCTGCGCGCTGGCAAATATCTTGATGGGGGCGAAGGCCAATCCGAAGGCGGTCCACGTGGAAAGCCTCGCTGACATTGACGCCGCGGATATCGCGGCGGCGCGCGAAAAGGGCTGCCGGATAAAGTATCTCTGCCGCGCTGAAGCCGGTGATGAAAATGGCGGCCTTAAATTAAGTGTCAAACCCGAGCTTATCCCCTTCGGCGATCCCCTTGCCAGCGTTAACGGAACGTCGGCCGCAGTCACCCTATACACGGACCTTGCCGGGGAGATCTCCATAGTGCAGACCGACCCCGGGATACTGCAGACGGCCTACGGCGTCTACAGCGATCTCTGTACGCTGATAGAAAGTACACAATAAAAACAGATACATAATTACAAAAAGGAGGTACTGAAATGTTAGAGTTTTTGAAGCTTTCTCCTGTCATTCTTCTTGCGGTAATGGTTGTGAACGGCGTGGATATCCTTATATCCGCCTCTATAGGTCTTTTTGTCGCGGCTTTTATATGTAAGTTCACCGAGAAGATGAAGTTCGCGGACATCATGAACGAAGCCGTCGAAGGCGCGAAAGAGGCCACGCTGCTGGCCTTTATCCTGATGCTCGCATACGCGCTGGCGGAGATATTCATGAGCACCGGCGTCGGCGCGGCGGCTATCTCCCTATTCCTTCATGTTGGGGTCACGGGAAAGACGGTGGCCGTCGTCGCGTTCCTTACGACATGCGTTCTCTCCGTCTCCACCGGTACATCATGGGGAACCTTCGCGGCCTGCATTCCCATCTTTATCTGGCTCTGCAACGTAGTAGGCGGCAACCCCGCGATGACCTTTGCCGCGGCGGTGGGCGGCTCCGCCTTTGGCGACAACATCGGACTTATCTCCGATACGACGATACTCAGCTCGGGCCTGCAGGGGGTCAAAGTTGTCGACCGGATACGTGCGCAGGGGCCGTGGTCTGTATTATGCGTCATCCTTGCAGCTATTTGCTTCTATTCATTAAGCGTGGCCATGGGCCTTCCCGACACCGCGGGAGATCCGTCAAAGATACTGGCAGCGATGTCACAGGAGACGATAAAAGTACTCGAGGAGGAGCGTCCCGCGGTGCTCACCCTGCTTGCCCAGGTAAAAGACGGTGTGCCGCTCTATATGATAATTCCGGTGATAATTGTCGTTACAATGGCTGTCATGCGCATGGATACCATCAGCTGCCTTTCCACCGGCATAGTCTGCGCGATTGCCTTCGGATATGCCGCGGGGACAGTCACTTCGATTTCGGACGTCATCGGACTTGTGCAGTCCGGTTTTGAAAGCGCCGGAAGCTGGGCTGTCATAATGCTCTTCTGGGCGATGGGATTTGGCGCGGTAATGCGTAAAATGGACGCCTTTGGCCCGATTGCGGCCTTCTTTGTAAGGATCAGCCGCAGGGTGCGCCACCTTGTCGTCTGCAACGGGCTGCTGTGCCTCATAATCAACGCCACCGTTAATGAGGAGATGTCGCAGATGGCGACGGTTGGGCCGGTTTTAAAAGATATAATCAACAATAATGTCGAGGGATCGGAGGAGGACAAATACAAACTGCGCAACAGAAACGCGCTCTTTTCTGACGCCGTGGGCGTTCATTCCGCCGCGCTGATTCCCTGGCACACGGGGGTTGCCTACTACATGGGGCTGGCGGCGGCGGTATATCCGCTTTATCACTTTACAATAGGAGACCTATATTACAACTTCATGGGAATAATCTGTGTCGTCTCGATATATGTTCTGACCTTTACCGGCTGGGACAGATTCATACCGCTGTTTGGCCTGCCTGAAGAGCCTGCGGTCAGACTGAAAAAGGTCGAGGACCGAGATTATCAAGTGGAAGAAGAGCTGCTTTCAGACCCAAATTAACAGATAGCTTGGGATATAAAAAGGCGGAGCTGCGCGAATTTCGATCGCGTATGCTCCGCCTTTTTTGCTATATTTTGGTAAACAGTGAAAACGTCAGTGTCGCCACCGCCCCCTATGCCGGAAACCTAAATAAAAATCTCCGGCTCTTTCCTCTTTGAGTTCTTCAGCGCGAAGAGCTTTTCCGCCGCGCAGAGCATGAGCTTGTTGAGGGATCTCGCTCCCTGCGGACAGACCTTGATGCAGCGCATGCAGGTGATACATTTTTCCGTATCGGTATTCTCGGGAGTTTCCGCTGGGATAGCCTTTACGGGACATTTGGCGGCGCAGAGGCCGCATTTAACGCAGCTGTCGTCGGCCGAGGGCTTAAAGGGCACGCCGTTATATTCGCGGTATGGCAAATTCCCCTTCAGTACCAGCGGGTCGGCGGCAGCGGCTCTGTTGATCTTGGTAAGTTTACTCACGACATCTTGGGCAAACTTTTCAATCGCCTTAAAATCCTGTTCGTCGGGGCGTCCCGCCGCGACGGAGTGCATGATATTATGCTCGGCGATAAAGGCCGCCGCCGCGACGACCCGGAAACCACGCTGTTCGAGGAGATCCCGCAGCTCGAGCAGGGCGTCGTCGTAGTCGCGGTTTCCGTAGACGGCGACGATCACCGCCGGAGTTTCGTCTCCGTAGAGGTTCTTCAGGCGCTGTACCGCCGTGGCAGGCACACGTCCGCCGTAGACCGGCACGCCTGCCAGCAGCAGTTCATTCGCCGAGAGGCGGTATTCTCCGTCGTCTGCCGGATAATCCGTAATGTCCAGCTCCTGAACCGGCCATGGCAGCCTTTCCGTGACCGCGGACAGTATCCTGTGTGTCGAATCTGTGGGGCTGAAATATACCGATACGGCATTTTTGATATCCATATTATTCACCTCGTTGCCGGCCTTAGGCCAGATAATGGGAAACTGTAATATAGTGGCAGAGGGAGCCTCCCATCACGAAGAGATGGAAGAGTTCATGCGGTCCAAACCACGAGAAGGAAAGCCGCGGCCGCTCAAGCCCGAAGATGACGGCTCCTGCGGTGTATAGAAGTCCGCCAGTCACGAGCCAGACGAGAGCGCCCGGCGTGAGCGCGTGTACCAGCGGTACGATGAAAAAGGCCGCGATCCAGCCCATTGCCACATAGAGCGAACAGGAGAGCCAGACGGGGGCCTCCATCCAGAATATCTTCATCAACAGCCCAGCGGCGGCGACGCCCCAGACAAGAGAGAGCATGATATATCCGAGCGGATATCCGAGCGTGATCACGCACACCGGTGTGTATGTTCCCGCGATCAGCAAAAAGATCGCGATGTGGTCTAGCCGCTGCATGAATTTCGCCGCGCGCGTCTGAACGGCGCAGCACCAATGGTAGATCGAGCTTGTCGAATATAACACGACCATGCTGATCCCAAAGACTAGTACGGAGACGAATGCGGCGACGCCCTCCTCGCCGAAGGCGTCGTAAGCCAGTTTTATCGTCCCTGCGAGCGCGAAGAGCGCCCCCGCGAGATGAGTGAGAGAGCTTGTGATCTCTCTTTTGTCTTTTTTCATTCAGGCGGATGCCTCCTTTAGAGCCTTGTAAAGATATTATACCGCTAATATGAAAAGTGGAAATGAAGGCTCTGTATTTTTAGTTAAGAAAGGTTAATTAATAATTTCTCTTTTTTATTTAGCGTAAGCCTTTCGTTGTTTTTGATATATTAACTATGAGATAATAATATTAATAAAAAATGTCTTATAGTTACCTTAAATAAATCATCCGTAAAAACAAAAAACGGCATCCCGAAACAAACTGGGATGCCGGAACAGGTGGTCAGAGGCTGCCGCTGTAAAGGTGTTAGGTGCCGCGGTAATCTTTCAGCTTTCGTAAAATCTCCACGTCCGCGGGACAGAAATCGTAAAGGGGGATCTCCTCTCTCTTTATCCAGCGGATGTCGTTATGCTCAAGCTTCTGCGGCACGCCATCCGCAATTTTCGCGTTAAAGAGTGTGAGGTGAACGCAGATGTCGGGATATCGGTGTTCGACCTCCGTGAATACGCCGCCCACGGAGATAACGACGCCAAGCTCTTCGCGGCATTCGCGTATCAGCGCCTCCTTCTTCGTTTCGCCAGGTTCCACCTTGCCGCCGACAAACTCCCAGAGCAGGCCGCGCGCCTTCTCCGCCGGACGCTGGCAGATCATGAATTTATCATCGTCCCAAATCAGCGCCGCCACCACTTCCGTCATCTTCATCCAGTACCCTCCGTTTCCTTCTATACCGCACATATTATAGGCGTTTTTGCAAGCGGCGGAGATGGGGATTGACATAACGGCGCACTTTTATACACTTAAACGGAGTATAAATATTGATAAAACAACACTAGAAGGAGGATGGTACGGATGCCCAACATCATCGCGGTGATATGGGACTTTGACAAGACGCTGGTAGACGGTTACATGCAGGACCCGATCTTTAAGGAGTATAGGATCGACGCGGAGAGTTTTTGGGCGGAGGTCAACGCCCTGCCGCAGATGTATCTGGAGACGCAGAATGTGCGTGTCAATCCCGACACCATCTACCTCAGCCACTTTATCCATTGTGTGAAGCGCGGGATCTTTCCTGGGCTGAACAACAGAAAACTATATGAATTTGGCCGTGAGCTGAATTTTTATCCCGGTGTGCCGGAGATATTCGATACGATAAACAACCTCCTGCGCGGCGAGGCCAAATACGAGGAATACGATATCAAGGTCGAGCAGTATATCGTCAGCACCGGCATGACGCAGGTCATCCGCGGCTCCTCTGTCATGCCCTACGTGAAAAACGTCTGGGGCTGCGAGCTCATCGAGGAGGTTGGCGCTGACGGCGTACCGGTGATCAGCGAGGTCGGCTATACGATAGACAACACCACCAAGACGCGGGCGCTTTTTGAGATAAATAAAGGCGTCTGGCTTTCCGACGGGCGTATTGAGGTGAACACGAACATCCCCGAGGAGCAGCGGCGCGTGAACTTTAAAAATATGATCTACATTGCCGACGGCCCGAGCGACGTTCCAGCCTTCTCGGTCGTCAACAAAAACGGCGGCGCGACCTTCGCCATCTATCCGCGCGGAAACCGGAAGGCCTTTGCGCAGGCGGAACAGCTGCGTATGGACGGGCGCGTCAATATGTTCGCCGAGGCCGACTACCGCGAAAACACTACCGCCTATATGTGGATAACGGAAAAGATAAAGGAGATGGCCGAGCGCATCTACGGCAGCGAACGGGAAAAGGTCTTCGACAACATTTCCGCCGCGCCGCGTCATCTGTCGTAAAGGTTTTTGCCGTTGTAGATCTTCACAAAAAATTTCGCGCGCGTGAGCAAAAGCCCGGAAATATGATATATTCATCCGGGTGCCGTTTTTTGCGGCGTCCGGCAGCTTAAATCGCATGGATGCGGCGCGTGGGGCAGCTTCGTCTTGGAGGTATTTGTATGGCTTTGAACAATTATTGGCGTGGGGCGGGGTTCGCTCTATTCGCGGCGGCCTGCTGGGGGCTCATCAGCCCGATCGCGAAGGTACTGGCGGCGGCGGGGATGGACCTTATGTCCGTCATGGTATTCCGTTCGCTTTTCACAATGACCTCCGTGGGCATCGGGCTGCTTGTGATGAGAAAGTTCGAAGTCTTCCGCGTTGACCGCGAAACGCTGCGTTTTTATTTTATCTCCGGTACGCTTTCCGTGGCATTCGCCGGCGGAGGTTTCCTCACCTCGCTTGAATACCTGACGGTTGCCGAGGCGCTTGTCATACACTATACTTTCCCGCTTGCGGCGATCATCGGTTCGCTCTTCATTACGCGCGAAAAACCGACCTTTCTGCAGGTCGTAGCTGGGCTTTTGATAGTTGTGGGGGTCTATATCGGCATGGGCGGAAGCGCCGAGGCGATACGGTCGATCTCGCTGCCTGGGCTCTTGTGGGGGTTCCTCGCCGTTTTCGGCATGGCGGGACAGGTACTTGTCACGCGTCGCTTCTCGCTCTCCCATAAGATGAACGAATTCGGGCTTCTCTTCTATTCAAATGTTTTCGGGATAGTAATGCTCTTTGTCTTCAAGAGCTTTTACTATGGCTGGGGCGATCTCTGCTGCCTCACGGCGCCGCTGTTTTCGATCATGACGCTGCAGGCCTTCACGGGAAGCCTGCTAGCCTACGGCGCGTTTTTTACGGCGCTGAAATACATTCCAGCCGCGGTGGCAAGCCTCCTCTGTACCCTTGAGATCGTCGTCGCGGTCGGACTGACGGCGCTCTTCGTCGATCAGATACCGTCGACGCACGAAATCACCGGCTGTCTGCTGATACTGGTCGCGATAGTCTGCACCTCGATACCGCCGAGAAAGCGAAGCTGACGGCCCTTAGTCCCTACTTATCCTCAAGGCAGGCCTCCATATAGCCGAGCCCGCAGCGCAGATGCTTCTCGACGGCCCGTCTCAGCGCGGCGCTGTCGTTGTCCCTGATGGCGGCGATTATCTCGTTATGTTCCTCGTAGAAGTTATTGAGGAACTCTTCGGATGATATCCAGATAAGCCTGGCATATCTAAGGTTGTTCCACGTCTGCTGTAATATTTCGATCATAATGTCATTATCGTAAAATTTGAAGATATACATATGAAAACGGTCGTTTGCTTCGAGCAGTTTTTCAAGGTCAGGCTTCCCGTCGGAGCAAGGTTTGAATAATTCTTTCATTTCATTATTCAGCAGGACCATCTGTGGTATGTTGTCTGGTTTTATAAAAGGGAGCGCCCGCTCAGCGAGTGCTATCTCAAGCAGGGATTTCAACTCCTGAAGCTTGCGGAATTCCTGTTTGGAGATTCGCGATATCTTCCAGCCAGTTCGGGGGATATATTGTACCAGCCCTTCTTGCTGAAGTTTTGAGAGAGCTTCGCGAACGGGCGTCGTGCTTACTCCCAGACTTTCTGAATATTGGTCGATGTTTATTCTTTCACCAGGTCGTATTTTGCATGATAAAATCTGTGCTTTTATACTTTCGTAAGCCAGCTCGCTCAGCGTAGGCACTTTTATTATGGGCTGCATTTTAAATCCTCCCGACAGAATGACGGTACTTTCGTCTCTTTTTCTCCATTATAGGATAATTAAAGAGATAAATACAATACGGCAGGCCGAGTGAACTCTTCGGACATAGGAGATCGCGCGGCCTGCCGCAATAAATATTCTGCCGGACACAACCTCTTAGAATGGCCCGAGCTTGATAAAGGTTGCTACAAGCAGTCCCGCCGCGCCGATACCCATCAGCATCGCATAGAGCGGCAGCACCCACTTAAAATAGGTTGAAAAGGGTACCTTCGCGACGCCGATGTAGACAACCAAAGCGCCCATTGTCGGAATCACTATGTTTGTGAGCCCGTCGCCAAGCTGGAAGGCCATAACTGCCGTCTGACGCGTCAGGCCGACAACATCCGCAAGCGGGGCCATTATCGGCATCGTCACCGCCGCCTGGCCAGAGCCGGAGGGGATGAAGAAATTGATGATCGCCTGTATAACGAGCATCCCGAGCGCCGAGAGCGACGATGGAATCTGTTTTAACGGTATGGAGAGGCCATAGATGACGGTGTCGAGGATATTGCCCTTCGTCAGTACTACGGAGACAGCGCGCGCGAAGCCGATGCAGACGACTCCGACGAATACTCCAGCACAGGCTTTGCCCATGATGTCGCATATTCTTTCATTATTGAAACCAGCGACGACTCCCGCGATAATGCCGGAGATAAGCCAGAGCGCCCCAATCTCCGCGAAGCTCCATTTCCAAAGCATCGGACCGACCATCTGTAGGCCGATGGTCGCAAGCAGCATGAACATCAAGAGTTTCTGGCGTCCGGTCATCTTCTCCTTTTGCAGAGCCGCGATATCGATATTTGCCGCCGAAGGATTGGTGAAACCGGTGACGCTCGCGGTTGGATCGGCCTTTACCTTTGCAGCGTAACGCAGGACGAACCAGAAGGTGACTACCATCATTGCCAGCCATATCACGACGCGAAAGGTCATCGCCGAATAGACTGGAAGCCCAGCGATACCCTGTGCTACGGCGACGGTGTAGACATTTATCGGCCCGTAAGCGAAGGCTGCGAAGGTGGGTATCATCGCGATGGCAAGGCCTGTCATTACGTCGCAGCCGCAGGCAAGCGCAAGCGCTATCGTCATCGGCACAAAGGGTATATGGAGCTCGAAGGCCCCCATCGCGCCGCGTACGGCGAAGAAGGCCATCAGCGCTCCCATAACGAGAAGATAATTGCCGCGGCAGACCTTGATTATCCATCCGACCATTTTATGCAGTGTGCCGCTCTCAGTGTAGACGTCGGTCGCCGCGATCGTAAACCAGATCATTGACATAATGGCCATTGAGGCCGTGAGGCCGTCGATGATACAGACGAACCAGTCGAAGGGAGCGACCGGCGAGGGCTCTACAAGGTGGAAGGTCGTGGGGTCGATGACCTGGCGTCCAGCTACATCTACCCTGTCATATACTCCAGCGGGAACGATATATGTCATAATTCCGGCCAGTATTAGGCAGAAGAGGATGATCGTCCACACATGGGGAACGCGGAATCCCTTGGTTTTGATCTCAGTTGTTTGGGTGTTATCTTTCATTCTTGCAATCCCTCCATAAATAAAAATTCAAGTCAATTGGCATCAAACAAGCAGGTTTTTGTGTACATGTCCTCCCTGCATTATCAGCAGCAGATTTTTCCGGTGGTCTTTGAAAAGATCGATATTATCAAGCGGATTGCCGTTGACCACAAGAATATCCGCGAGCTTGCCCTCCTCCAGAGTCCCGGTGACGTCTTCAACCCTAAGGATTTTGGCATTCGTCTTCGTAAAGGCGACGATCGCCCCCATCGCCCCCATCGCCTTAGCCTGATAGGCGATAGCTCCTGAAGCGTACTTTGTGTTCTCTCCGGTAAGATCAGTTCCACCTCCTATGGGAATACCGGCCTCCATTGCGTTGTGTATTGCCTCATATCCTCGTTCGCAGACAGATACAAACTTATCGTATATAAATTTTGCGACGAGATCGCGGCTCTTCTCGATGACGATCTCATACGTTATCTGAGTCGGTACGATGAAAGCCCCTTTTTGCGCTACGAGGGCCGCCGTCTCTTTTGTCATGAGGTTCGCATGCTCTATCGTGCGTATGCCGGCATTTGCGCTGAGGACGATGCTTTTGTTTGAATAACTGTGAGAGGCGACATAGCTGCCTACCGAATCAGCCACATCCACAGCGGCTTTCAGCTCTTCAAGCGTATACTGCGAGGTTTCCGGACCCTGTGTAGGGCTTGCGCAGCCGCCGCCGCACATTACTTTGATAAAATCGGCGCCGCGCCGGATATTCTCACGGGCGGTCTTCAGCATCTCTGGTACGCCGTCGGCAATGACGGATCGGAAGCCCATGTACGGTTCAGAATAGGGGCGTGTCTCCGAGGCGACACGGTCGTCGCCGTGGCCACCGGTCTGAGCGATCGCCGCGCCGCAGATCTTGAGGCGAGGCCCAACCGCCAGCCCAAGGTTCACCACCTCGCGGAAGCCGGCGTCGGCTCCTCCCGTGTCGCGCGCATAGGTATATCCCTGGTCAAGCGCCTCGCGGAGATTCTTAAACATCCTTGCCGCCATGAGCCCCGGGGCGTTTCTTCGGGAGAGGTTTATCACCTCTATCTCAACGAGGCCGAGGTGCATGTGGGCATCAATTAAGCCCGGCATTATGGTATTGCCCTTACAGTCAAAGGTTTTATCCGCGTAAGGTGCGCTGATACGCTTACCTATCTCCTTAATGTGGTCGTTTTCCACAAGAAGCGAAATATTTTCTCTAATTTCACCGCCGTTGCCGTCAATCAAATTTGCGTTTTTGAAAAGCTTGTATGCCATGAATATCCCTCTTTATGCAGGTTTAATATTGTACAACATGCACGATATATGGTACATGCTGTATTATATACGTAAAAAATGAGATAATCAATAGAGACTGTTAAGTAAAAATAAAAAATTGAAAATTAATTAAAAACAAGAGATTTTGGAAGTTGATGGGTAAAAATAGTTGTAAATGTAAGGATAAATAGCGGTTATGTTACGATAGTCAGTACATCGATGATAAAAACTAAAAAAACACCGAGGCCCTAACGCCGAAGCGGCGGCAGTTGTCCTTTATTTCTCCGCGCAGCGTCTGCCAGTAATCCTTCCGTCCTTGGCGGTAGATTTTGTCGTAGAGGCCTGTCAGTTCGGGGCGCAGTGCGTTTATGAGGTTGAGGATGTTCTCTCTGTTTTGATTGCGCAGGTTCAGCGTATCGAAGTTCATCTCCGATACATGAGGAGCGGCGGCCTCTATCAGCGCGGCGCAGTCCGTTATCCCGGGGAATATGGGGGCCGCCATCACGCCGGTGCCGATACCTGCTTCTTTCAGCGCTGCGAGCACGGCGAGCTTTTTTTGCGGGCTCGACGCGTGGGGCTCCATCTTGCGCCGGAATCCGTCGTCGAGCGAACTGAAGGAGATGAGGACCTTTACGCGAGGAAATTCTTTGAAAAGGTCGATGTCACGTGTCACGAGCGCCGATTTGGTGATGATCGTGATATCGGGCTGCGCCGGCAGCAGTGATTGGAGGATGGCGCGCGTCGCCTGCGCGCGTTCCTCGTAGGGATTGTAAGCGTCGGTCATTGAACTTAGGAGTATCTCTTTATGGAATATCTTCGCGGGATCGAACGGCACGGCTGGGTGCTTCACGTCAAGGAACGTACCCCACGGTTCGGCGCGTCCGCCGCGCTCCCGCGTGATGCAGGCGGCGTAGCAGTAATGGCAGCCGTGTGGGCATCCGACATACGGGTTTATCACGAAATCCGCGCCGAGCTTGGTCGGCGACAGCAGGTTTTTTACTTTTACGTGCCTCACATTCACCATTGTATCCACTCCACCCCCGTCCCTGCATAACGCATGGTTCTTTACCTCACGCCGTCTTAGCCGCGGCGCGTATACAGCCATTATAACGCCTGGCGTAATGTTGTTATGGAAGGCTCATGGGGAAGATTTGCATTATTAGGCGTCCATTGGTAAACGATAAAGTCGATATTGAATATCATACTTCGGCTCATCAGCGAGCTGCCGCCATTGCACACCTTTTACCTTTTCGCTGTTACAGTATCTTGTTCTTTCTGCCGGCGGCAAGGCTCGTAAGCCGTTCTCCCAGCCAGCCGCTGAGGATGCCCAGCGCCGCGCCGCCGAGGACGTCGGTCGGGAAGTGTACATAGAGATAGAGCCGGGAGAGGGCGATCAGCGCCGCCAGCAGTCCCGCGGGGATCCACCATCCGCTGCGGCGGAAATATAGGGCAGACGCGGCGGCGAAAGAGGCCGCAGTGTGGCCGGAGGGAAACGAATAATCCGCTGGCCGCGCCACCAGCATCTGGATGCCGGTGTTGATGTCGTATGGACGAATCCGCGCTGCTAAGGGCTTTATCAGGCCGTTGCAGAGAAATATCTCAATCGCCAGCGCGGTGGCCACCGCGACGCCCAGCCGTCGTGTCCGGGGGAATAAAACCAGGAGCAGCGCCGCGGCGATCCATATGAAGCCCTTGTCCCCCAGACGGGAGATAAACGGCATCAGAAAATCTCCCGCCCCAGAGCGCAGATGGTTTTGGATGAAATCTAAAACGGCAAAGTCAAAATTCTGCAAGGCGACCCCTCCTTATCGCGGTGGTCCGGCGGCGCCCGGTTGCCGCGTGCCGGTGAAGCACAAACAGTATAAAACATAAGCCTCCCGTTGTAAGGAGCGGATGGTTCGGATGCTCATTTTATCAGACGGATATGTGGCGGATATTTTATATTGATGTACAATATAATTGCCGTCTTAGCAATGAAAATGGAGGGGAGATTCCATGGAAAAAAAGACGATAAAGATATGTATGGCGGGGTTTGGCAACGTTGGGGTACGTTTTACGCGGCTTCTGCTGGAAAAGGAGCGCGAGCTGCGCGACGATTACGGCTGCCGGGTGCTGGTCACCGGCGTCTGTACGCGCAGCAAGGGTACGATGATGAACCCGCGGGGCCTCGATCTTGGCGGCCTTCTAATCATGAACGGCGAACTGGGGCGATTTGAGCCCGAACATCCCGATTTTGTCTCCGGCTGCGACACCCACGCGATGATCGCCGCCGCTGAGGCGGATCTTTTTATAGAGCTCAGCACCCTTTCGATCGGCGACGGGGAGCCGGCCACGAGCTACATCAAAGAGGCCTTTGCCCGGGGAATGGACGTCATCACCGCTAACAAGGGGCCCGAGGCCTGGTCCTTCAATGAGCTGAAAGAGCTCGCCGAGACATCGGGAAGGAAATTCCTCTACGAGACGATCGTAATGGATGGCGCCCCGATCTTCAATATGGCGCGCGCCGGACTGCGCGGCAACCGGATCATCGCTCTGCGCGGCATACTGAACTCCACTACGAACTTTATCCTCGGCGAAATTGAGAAGGGCGGCAACTTCGCGGATGCCGTCGCCGAGGCGCAGCGTCTGCAGTTTGCCGAGGCGGACCCTTCGATGGATGTCGACGGCTGGGACGGCGCGGCGAAAATATGCGCGCTCGCGAATATCCTTATGGACGCGCGTCATACGCCGAAGGATGTGAAGGTCAAAAGTCTGGCAGGAATAACCACCGCTGATGTGAAGGCCGCCGAGACGGAGGGCTGCCGCATCAAATATATCTGCGGCGCGGAACGGGGCGACGACGGCGCCGTGCGGCTCTTCGTGGAACCGCGGCGGTTACCTCTCTCCGACCCCATGTGCTCGGTCAACGGCCGCTCTTCGGCGCTTATCTTCTATACCGACCTGGCGGGAGAGATAATGCTGACCGAGCGCGATCCCGATATCCTGCAGACCGCCTATGGAGTCTACAGCGACCTGCTGACGCTGATTGCGGAGAGATAAAGCGACAGCGTAAACAACGAACTGGTAAGGGGGCCGGCAAGGTCTCGGCCCCCTTCTTACTATATGGTGCGGCCTTTATGGAAGAACCGGCGGCTTGTGGAGCCATTGGTGTTCCCGTTGTTTTTTACCTGCGGATGACCTTGTGGAGCCATGAGTGTGATGGTAAAATATTTATATTCTTATCGGGCAGCAGTCCTATTTCTTAGTTATTATGGACGTTGCTGCAGCTGGTGGACTTTCTCATATATCATACAAGTAATCTGTAAGGGGAGCTTTTATATATTATGTCAAACGAAGACAGGATTCGGTTTTCTTTTTTACTTATTATCACGGTCATTGTATTCACCTTAAACGTGCAGATGACCCAGGCCAACCGCCGGGGGCTCAGCGAGCTTGACTCGCTCTTCGACGGCTACCTGTCGTCGACGGCGCGGCAGTGGGCTGACGCTTCGGAGGCCGACGCGCAGCAGTACGAGGCCGGAGCGGAGATTCAGTAGCGGCGGTGGATTTTTTAATGGCGCGGCGATATTATCCGCGCCATTAAGGTTGCCCTTTATCTGGTATTCATTCTAAGTCCGGCGAAAATAGCCGGGCTTTTTATTTTGCCCGATCATAACATTGGAACATAACGGAAGATCATTATGGCAGAACCGAAGGCGGTGGGTGAAACGCCTTTCTACGTGCTTTCGCAGAAGCCCGTGGAGACGGTGCGGTCCATCGTCTGCCGCCGCGCTTTTTTCCCCGCTTATTCGTACGAATTATTTGGCGGGATTACCGGTCGAGCAGGGCAGCCCGGCGGCGCATTTGCCGCACGCGTCAGTGGCGTTTACAAAATGAATGCCGCTCTGCGAATAATATTTTTCCGTCCGCATCACCATCGCGTAACAGCTGACACGGTCGAACCCCTCCGCGCCTAGGGCGTCGCCGACGCAATGTTTCAGGCACAGTCCACAGCTCCCGTTTCTCTTATACAGGCACCGCTCCTCCGGCAGCATCTTGTCCGGGGAAAGGGGAAGGTCGGTGACGACGGATGAGAGGTAACCGCAGCAGCCGCTGTCTGTCAGCAAAAGGTTGTTCATACCGAAGGTGCCCATGCCGCCTAAATAGGCAGGCGATATGCCGGTGGGACCAACGGCTTTTGTAGGTTGTAGGGGTCACGTAGCTTGTTCCGGTTGGCTTCACAGCCAGATAGCCGCTCTCCTGTATAACCCTGACCAGACCGTCGTCAATCGCCTTTACCGCGTTTGCCGAATGGCTGTAGGCATGAGTCCATAGCTCCGAGGCATAATAACCGCCCCTGTTGCTGTTGATGACCTCAATACTGAAGGGCAGAAAATAGACGGGGATCACAGTGGGGGCTGCCATAAAATCCGTCGTAAGGTGATGCTCCGGGTGCACGATCTCCCTTAGCCGTGCTATTTGCGGATGGCTGGCGTCTGTAAAGCGGACGACCGGCCTCCGCCATAACTCCGGCGCCGACGCGCCGTGTCTGTACTGGAGCAGCAGATCATACACTAATTGCCGCAACGTCTCTTTTGTCATAACGACACCGTCCAGACCGATATTTTCTGTTGTGTTCCTCTGTATTATACAGCGGAGACGGCAGTCTAAGCTGGTTGTCACAATGATTCTTTGTCATAGGAAATAAAAGGACATCTCTTTGTTCAGCTTAGCGAGTTAAAACGGTGACTTATATGCGGATCAGTACGCGGGTAAAGTTCGGTGAGGTCTGTGAAGTGCCTGCCTGTTGCGGTAAATTTTTTCACATATAAGAATCCGCCGGATGCGGTCGTTAAAAACGATTACGAACCCGGCGGCTTCGTGTTATCATCAGCCGCTGAAAATCAGGGCAGCAGCGGCATCACGTCGGATGGGGCGACCCTTAGATATATAGTCTCGCCGGCGTGATAATTCTTCGCGAGTTCCTTTGAAAGCTCTATGCGTATCACCGCGAAATTGCTCTCCGACTTGGTCTCATTGGGGCGTACGGTAATGACCGCCGAAAAAACGTCGTCGCGTACCTCAATGACCTTCGCCCGAATCGTGTTTTCGTCGCGCTCGTCTTCAGCAACAGGAATCAGATAATGGGCGCGTACCCCCACATAGCGCGCCTCGTCCGGTATCAGATGCGCGCTCGTGAAGGTCATGTTCCAATCGCTCGCGCGCAGGCGGTGGCTGTCGATGATCTCGATACGCGAGAAATTCTTGCAGCCTGAGAGGATCGCCGCGGCGAGCGTCGGCGGCGCGTCGAAAAATTCGCCGACCGTCTTCACCGGCTCCGAATGTCCCTCGTTTATCACGCAGACCCGGTCACAAAGCCTGTAGACCTCGTCGCGGTTGTGCGAGACATAGATCGTCGTGCCGGAATACTCGCGCAGTATCCGTGAAAGTTTCAGCTCAAGCTGCCAGTGGAGGAAGCTGTCCAGCGCCGAGAGCGGTTCGTCAAGCATGATCACCGCGGGATCGCTTGCCATGATGCGTGCGAGCGCTATGCGCTGCTGCTGCCCGCCGGAGAGCTGTGAGGGATAATGGTCCTCCAGTCCGGAGATGAAAAAGCGCCGCGCGATCTCCTGATAGCGCTCCTCCTTATTCGCGTTCCGCCCCGCGCCGTGCTCGAATACCGTCATGATATTCTGCCGTGTCGTCATATTGGGAAAGAGCGCGTAATTCTGAAACAGCAGCCCCGTCCGGCGCTGCTGCGGGCGGAGATTTATTCCTCTCTTAGAATCAAAAAAGGTCACGCCGTCAACGATGATCTGTCCCTCGTCGGGCGTTACGATGCCGGCGATGCACTTCAGCGTCATGCTTTTGCCGCAGCCTGAGCCGCCGAGCAGCGCGAGCACCTCGTTGCCGGCCTCAAAATCTACCTCGAGGGAAAAACTTCCGAGCCTCTTCTTAAAATTGACGATCGCGGACATTCCGGCCCCTCCCTACTTCCGTTCGAACTCTTCGCTCAGAGTGTGGTTCACTGCGCGGCCCTTGGGCTGCCTGTAGCTGTTTTCGAGCATATTCACCGCGACGAGCACGATGAAGGAGATCACCAGATTCACCATTACCCACTTATAGGCCGCCGCGTCGTTGCCCTCGCGCCAAAGCTGATAGACCGTCGTCGAGATCGTCGCCGTACGTCCCGGGATATAGCCGGTGACCATCGTCGTCGCGCCATATTCACCGAGGGCGCGCGCGAAGGCCAGCACCGTCGCCGCGAGAATGCCGTCCTTACAGTTCGGCACCATGATATGCCAGAAAATATAAGTGTTTGAAAGCCCCAGAGTTTGGGCGCTGTAGGTTAGATTATGGTCGAAGCCGTCAAAGGCTCCGCGTACCGTGCGGTACATCAGCGGGAAAGTCACGATCGCCGTCGCGAAGATCGCCGAATACCAGGTCATCGTGAGACGGAAGCCGAAAAGATCCATCACGACGGAGCCGATCGGTCCGAGCGGCCCGATCGTCTTCAGCAGGAAAAAACCGACCACCGTCGGCGGCAGTACCATCGGCAGCGTCAGCAGACAGTCCAGCACCCCCTTTGTGAACTTTGAGGTCTTAGAGATATAATAGGCGGCGCAGATGCCGGTAAAAAAAGTTAAAAAGGTAGAAATCCCCGCGATCCTCAGCGAGTTATATAAAGGAAACCAATCCAAAAAACGTCACTCCCCGCGGCCTGAACGCCGCCCGTTATTCTAAATCAATAGATAAAAAAAAGCCAATCATCAAGCCGCCGCGTCCGGCGGCCCCGCCAGCCTTACGGCGCGAAACAGAGGCTTGTCTGCCATGCCTACTGCCGTTTGCTTAATAAAAAAGGGACCGATATGTTTCGGCCCCTTCACACGAGGAGAGAGGAGAAGTCCTATTTGCCTGAATATTACTTCTCCGGAATAGCAAATCCTATCTTCTTAAATACGTTCGCGCAGGCGTCGCTCTTGAGGAACTTCACAAAAGCTTCGGCTGCCGCCTTATTCTTCGAATCCTTCATGATTGCCGCGGGATAGACGATCGGCTTATGCGTATCCTTCGGCGCCGAAGCTACCACCTCGACCGCGTCCGAGGTGGCCGCGTCGGTGCTGTAAACTACGCCGCAGCTGACTGCCGCCGCCGCCGTCTGCGCAAGGACCTCTTTGACGTTGCTTGCGAAGGTGATCTTATTCTCGGATTTCAGCTTGTCCCAGAGCCCCATATTCTTGAAAATCTCTTCCGAATACTGTCCCACGGGAACGTCGGAGTTGCCGAGGGCGATCAGCTTCACCTTGTCGGTGACGACATCCGAGAAATTATTGATGCCGGTCGCGTTCTTGCCCTTGGGAACGATAAGGACGACCTTATTGGCGACGATGTTGAAACGTGTTCCCGGCATTACGAATTTGTCGTTGATCGCGTTCATCTGCTTCTGTCCGGCGGAGATGAAGATGTCGCACTCCGCGCCCTGCTCGATCTGCGTCTTAAGCGTGCCGCTGGAGTCGAAGTTGTAGACGATCTTTACGTTGGGGTCTGCCTTCTGGTACATCTGCGCGATCTGGTTCATAGATTCCATCATCGAGGCCGCCGCAAAGACGGAAAGTTCTGTCGCCGCGAAGACGGGGGCCGCCGTGAGAATCACGGCGCAAACCAGCGCTAAAAACGATAATTTCTTCATAAAATTCGCTCCTTTATCTTCTGTATATCGCGGCTGGCCGCCGCATAAGAAGATTATATATCGTCGCGGCCTTTATTGCAATGTACTTGCATTGCAATAAAAATATAAAAGACGTGGCGATAATACAAAAAATAGTTGACAAAGGTAAAATACGCCGTGATTTATCACGAAATAGGGCAAAGGCAGGAAAACTGGGGAAAACCAGCAGTCGTCATGAAAACGGTATCTTTTTTATCAACAGGCAATGGCCGCGCCGCGCATGAGCGCCCTTTTTGCGGCTGCTGTAATCATATTTGCTGCGATGGACGATTTTAAATGTCACGGTGTCAGCAGATGCGATAATCCGCGGAGATAATTCCCTCTATCACTGAAATGAGGCACTTTGATTTACGAGGCATTCGTGATACACTAACCAGGCCCACAGCTGACAATATAACATTTGGCTCCGATAGTAAGTAAAAAAATTTTTCTGGAGGGGTAACAATGCAACTGGAACGGTATAACGGCCACATAGAAGAGGCTGACTTTCTCAACTTGCTGATGGTGGACATCGCTGGTAATATCCGCAGCGTATCTCTGCCTCACGGGTATGTCTCCGACAAGGTGCTTCGGGAGGGCATCGGCTTCGACGCCTCGAACTACGGCTACGCGAAGGTGAACAACTCGGACATGGTTGCGATCCCTGACATGTCCACCGCTTTCTTTGAGCTCCGCGACGATTACAAGACGCTGCATGTGCTCTGCGACGTCGTCTCGACGGAGCGCGAGACTTTCGACCAGTATCCGCGGAACGTCATCCGCAACGCGCAGAAGTTCCTGCGCGACAATAAGATCGCCGACACGGCGAAGGTGCTCGTCGAACTTGAGTACTATGTATTTGAGGAGGCGGAGTACGCGAGCGGCATCGAAGGGGCCTTCTATCGCGTTAAGTCCTCCGAAGGGCTTGGCGAAGGCTACAATGACAAGCCGCGCGTCGGCTTGCACGGGGCTTACCACCGCATGCCGCCCGACGACAGCTACATGGATTTCCGCAACGAGACGGTGCATCTTATGGAGGTGCTCGGCATCCCCGTGAAGTACCATCATCACGAGGTGGCGGTCTCCCAGCTGGAGATAGAGCTCGACTTCATGGATATGGCGCATGCCGCGGACATGGTTTCGCTCGCGAAGTGGATAATCCGCCAGGTCGCTTCGGAGTGGGGGCTGTGCGTCACCTTTATGCCCAAGCCTCTCTACAAGATGCCGGGCAACGGGATGCACGTCCATCAGTTTCTTGAAAAGGATGGAAAGTCGATATTCCCCGGCGACGTGCTCTTCAGCCTTTCACAGGAGGGACTCGCCTACATCGCGGGCATGCTTTCACACAGCCTTACAGGCAGTCTGCTTGCCTTCGCCTGCCCCAGTACGAACAGCTACCGCCGCCTCGTTCAGGGTTACGAAGCGCCGGTCTCCGCTACCTTTGCGAAGGGCTCGCGCGCGGCCGCGGTACGTATTCCCGGATATGTGAAAAAAGAGGAGACGTGCGTTGAATACCGTACCGGCGACGCCTCGTGCAACCTCTACTTCTTCCTCGCGGCGATGGTGCTCGCGGGCGCGGACGGCATAATCAGGAAGATGGACCCCGTGGCGCTCGGCTACCAGAGCCAGGACGCGAAAGAGGAGCTTACCTTCCCGCTCAACCTCAACGCCGTGCTTGACGGTGTGGAAAAAGACAAAGAATACCTCGCTCCCGCCTTCCCGGAGAAGCTCATCGAACTCTGGACGAAGGCCAAGCGCGCAGAGGCGGAGTACATCTATAACGCGCCGACGCCGCAGGAATATGAGCTCTACTTTTAATTAAAAATAGATAAAAAGATAAAGAAAGCGCCTCCCCTTGAAAAAGGGAGGCGCTTTCGCTTTCTTGTGTATTGTGCCTTGCGAAGAATCTAGCGGCAGACTCCAACGGCGGCGACGAAGTCCTTCTCGGACATCGCGGCGCTCTCCGACATAAAGAGCACCTTGCCGTCGATCGGCGCAAGGACCTTTTCCGTGGGTGTGCCGAAATAGTCGGTGAGCAGCCCGATCATCTGACCGCGCTTGACCATATCTCCCACGCTTACCCTCCGGTAGTGAATGCCGCGGCTTTTGGCGTACACCATCTCCATATTTTCAAATATCTGCGGCCTGCCCACCGGCTGAACGTTGCCGCGCAGGGTGCCGAAGCGGCGCAGGACATTTTTTATCCCTTCGGTATGGGTATTTACGCTGTCGGCTGACGCGATCCCCAGGCCTCCGGTCTGGAATAGGGCGGAGGGGATGCCGATGTTCTCGTAGACGCTGGCGTAGCAGGTGCCCTTATCGGACCAGCGCCCCTCCGTCTCCGTTATCATGATATTTGGCAGCCCGTAATAATAGGCCATCTCATGTGAACGGTCGTTGAGCTCTCCTTTTCTGCCGCGGTGATATATCGCGAACGGCGCGGATCTCTCCAGCACCTCGCCGCAATGGAGGTCCATATGATAGTCGGCCCCCTTTATTTCGTCGAATATCTTCGCCGCCAGCACGCCGTTATAGCTCCCCTTGGCCTTGCCCGGAAAGCTGCGGTTAAGATTGTTCTTGTCCAGCGGTGAAAATGATACGTTGCGTGATTCAAAGGCGGCGGTGTCACAGACGGTGATGATCTTTACGCTGCCCTTGATATCCGCCGGCGACAGCTCGCGGAACAGCTTTATCGCCGCCAGCACGCCGCAGTATTCGCCGCCGTGTATCCCCGCGGTGACTACCGCGTCGGGTCCCTCGACGTCGCCGATCACAAGAGCGACGGGAAGCTCAATCTTTCTGCCGTCCTCTGTCTGGAATTGGAATAACTCTGTCTTTTTTCCTCCCATTTCAACTTCCCTCTTTTTCAATATATTTTTTACCGAACTTGGAAAATATCAGTCCCCTGTGATATTTCCAATAGCTTTCGCAATTTTTTCTATTATTCTATTATCAGATAACTGACAAGAATAAAATTATAAAAAAGAGATAAAAAGGAGCCGGTAAATACAGCCCTCTTTATCCTGCTATCTACTTAATTCTCAGTCTGCACGGTGATACCAAGCAATACTTTAAAGCGGTGACTTTACAATGCCAAAATTATATGCACATACACTCCAATACCCATTATACCTCAAATACGAAAATTTCTACGCTAAAAACAGTTGTCCGCAAGTTCGCTCGGCGCTGTATCTTCTATCAAATCACAGCGGAAGCGCTGCAAAGCAAAAGGCGCGTCTCCTCGTCGCTTGGGTTTTCCCAATGATGCGCCACGACGGCGTCATAATAGAGGAAATCACCCTCGTTCATCTCGTAGAGAAGGTCAAGGCCGTAAACGAAGCAGACCCTTCCCTTCAGTACATAAAAAAACTCATCGCCAGTGTGTGACCGCTTATCTCCCGTCATCATCTTTGGCGGAATAGTCAGTATCACCGGCTGCATCCTAAACCTCTGATCCTGGACCAGATAACGGGCGGTGACATTTTCCTCGCCGCGGGCCAACACACGAACAACATACCCCTCTCCGCACATAACGGGTGTGGGCGGCGGGACCTCCGTTGTCAGGGTCAGCGCCGAGACCGGTACATGAAAGGCCTCCGCGAGTTTTTGCAGACTTTCGATACTGGGGTTTGATTTATTGTTCTCCAGCTTTGAAAGCTGCGCTACGGAAATCTCACAAAGGTCGGAGAGTTCCGTTAGTGTCCATCCGCTCTTTTTCCGATGGCTCTTTATTGTTTCGCCAAGCCTCAAGGTATAATCCCCCTATTTTCCGTTGACAAAAATTTTTCATCTCAGGAAAACAAATATAGTCTAACAAAACTTTTTGATAAGTCAAATCAAAAACCCTGTCAGAATGTGGTTTTTCATAATATATAGCAAAGTTTAGTATAAAAGTGATAATACGTCCATAGAAAAGTTGTGCATGGTGAACATTATCATATGAAAAAATACAGATATGGCGTAATATAATGATAAATGATACCTGTCACTATATGGAAAAGAGCGGGGTGCGGTTATGAAGAATTTCGCCAAGTGTTATTTTGATATTGTGGGGATGCTGACGATCGGGGAGGAAGACGGAAAGCTGACCGATCTGCATTTTGAGACCAGCGGCACGTATCCCCGCGGAGATTTGAATATGAACGAGACGCCGCTGCTTGCTGAGACCGGCCGGCAGCTCGGAGAATATTTTGAAGGCAAACGTAAATGTTTTGAGCTGCCGCTCGCGCCGAAGGGTACGCCCTTTCAGATGCGCTGCTGGGAGGCTTTGCAAAAGATACCATATGGTTCCACCGTGACTTACGGCGATATCGCGCGCGCCGTGGGCTCGCCTAAGGGGTTTCGCGCCGTGGGGCTGGCGAACAACAGAAACCCGATCGCGATAATCATCCCCTGCCACCGCGTCATCGGCGCCAACGGCAAACTTGTAGGTTTCGGCGGCGGCCTTGACATGAAGAGCAATCTGCTGCTGCACGAAGCGCAATACGTAAATCGGCGTTTATAAGCACGACTAACTTCATGACTGGGGGCTTGGTAATGCTCACCGCACTTTAGTGCGCCTCCGCTTACCAAGCCCCCAGTCATTTCGTTATTCGCACTTCTAAACGCCGATTTCCTTCGGGTAGGGAAAACGATAAATTACGATTTAGCTTTTCTTTTGACTTTGCCCTTAAAGGTGCCCTCTCAGAGGGAGCTCCCCGCGAAGCGGGGTGAGGGAGAGTTGACCTTAGGTCCTTCCGCGGCTTTTGCCGCGGGCTCTGTTTGGCGCGGTTTCCGCGCCAAACAGAGCAACACTCCTTCCGTCAGCCGCCAAAAACAGGCGGCCGACACCTCTGATGTAACTACCAGCCGAATCGCACGAAATCAAAGATTTCGGCTCTCTGGCCGCCTCAGAGAGGGAGGCTTAAAGGGCAAGTCAAAAACTAAACCGTTACTTACCTTCGATAAGGGAAATGATAAATCGCTGTTTATCTTTTTTCTATAAAAAATGTAAATAGGTTTTGTGAATTTT
>NZ_JAJBUX010000069.1:0-23202 GCF_020860125.1 Cloacibacillus sp.
TGGCGGGGCTGTCGGGGCTGTCTCTTATTTATTTCCCTCGCCGCGCCCTTTAGACGCTGGGGAGCCGCTGTCTTTGAAAAACTTTTCTAGGACTCTGTAAAGGACCAATATCTCTATCGGCTTTACCACATGGGCGTTCATTCCCGCCGCGTGTGCCTTTGAGGCGTCTTCGTCGAAGGCGTTGGCCGTCAGCGCGATGATCGGGACGGAGGCGGCATCGGGACGCTTCATCTCCCTGATCGCGCGCGCCGCCTCGTATCCCGTCATGATGGGCATCTGGATATCCATGAGTATGGCGTCTATCTCTTTAGGGGCCGAGGCCGCGAAGAGGTCGGCGCATATCCTGCCGTTTTCTGCCATCAGGCACTCTATTCCCAATTTCTCCAGCATTCGCCGCACGATGCTCGCGTTGATGGGGTGGTCTTCGGCAACGATGACCTTCCGCCCCTTATAGGCGTCCTCGGCGGGAAGTCCGTCCCGCGAGGTTCCGGCGGCTGGCAGCGCGCGCTCCAGCCTCAGGTCAAACCAGAAACGGCTGCCCCTGTCAGGCTCGCTCTCAACATGTATCCAGCTGCCAAGCATCGCGGCGATCTTTGAGGCGATCGCCAGCCCCAGTCCCGTGCCCTTGATGGCGCCGCCGCTGCGCCCCTCCTGCTCGAATTCGGTGAATATCGCGTCGAGGTTCTCTTTCTTTATCCCGATACCGGTATCCTCCACGGACAGCCTCACAGAGAGCTCTTTTTCGTCCCTGGAGAGCAGTTCAAGGCGAAGCGCAACCTCTCCGCCGGGGCGGTTGTACTTTATGGCGTTTGAGATAAGGTTTATCAGTATCTGTCTGATACGCAGCTCATCGGCGCTTACAAACAGATTCCCCTCCGGCGATTCCAGCCGGAAGGCAAGCCCCTGCCGCGAAGCAACGGCGGCGTAGATCACCCCGACGGCGCGCACCGTCTCCGCAAGGTCAAAGGAATCTTTGCGCAGCTCCATTTTGCCCTCGTTTATCTTGCTCATGTCGAGAACGTCGTTTATCAGAGAAAGCAGATGTTCCGAGGCTTTTTTGATCTTTTCGCTCGCAGTCTTTATCTCTTCGGTGGGCGATGATTCGGCGATCTCGTCGTTGATGCCGATTATCATAGTGAGCGGCGTGCGGATCTCGTGGCTCATGGAGGCGAGGAATCTGCTCTTCGCTTCGTTCGCCCGCTCAAGCTCAAGATTCTTTTCTTTCTTTATCCTATACATGCACCAGAGCAGGATCAGCGCCGCCAGGGTGGCCGCAAAAAGGCCGGCCAGCGCGGCCGCCTTCTCCGGATCGGTGTAGATTATGTCACTCCATCTGGGCTGATAGTATTTTTCCGTGTTCCGCGGCGTACGATATCGCGGATATCGCTCGCGGGAAGGCTTTCAAGCGTCTTGGATATTATGGAGAATAGCAGCGGGTCCGCTCCCGCCGACACTCCGAGAGATAGGCTCTGCGTCTCTCCCGATACTCCCTCGTAGTAGAGATTGCGGTATTTGGCAAAGGATGAATAGTAACCTGCCTCGTAGGCGTTGATGAAGGTACAGCCGACATCTCCCCTCTTGACCGCCTTGATGCAGTCAAGGGTGGAGGGATAGGAGACGTACTTCATGCCGGGGGCGAATTTGCGCACGTTGGAAGCGATATAGTTGCGGTTGAGCACAGCCACGCTGTCGACCGGCGCGGCGCGGCTCTTTTTCACACAGACGATAGCGGCCTGGGTAAAGAGCGGCGTGACATGCGCCCCGTTTTTCGTAGCCCATATATAGTCATAGGTCATGGAGCTGACGATGTTTTTCTCGCTTTTCATCTTGCTCGTAAGAGCAGGCGCGGGCGCGTTGATCCCCTCGGGCGTGAACTTAAGCCCTGATTTTTCGGATATCAGAGCGATGATATCGGGCACGATGCCAAAGAACTTTTTCTCCTTGGCGTCGTAGTATTCCATTGGATACCATGTCTCGTCATAGAGTATAACGACGCGCGGGGCGCTTTTGATATATTCCCGCTCCGCGCGCGTAAATACGACGGATGCCTCGCGCTCCGAGCCGTAATATTTGTTGTAAAGGTCGGAGTTAAAGCTGGGGTAAAAAAAGTTAAGCTCGTTGAGCGCCTGGTTAAGTTTTTCTAAAAGGGCGGCGTTCTCTTTATTTACCGCGAAGTAGAAGCTTTCGGGGGCAAAGCGCGCAACGATCTTGAGGCCCCTGCCAAGGCGGAAGTTATCCGAAAAAAGAATGTCGGCCCTTCCATCCGCCAGCGCGCCGACGGCCTCCTTATAACTGGGATAAAAAGTGTCGCGGGTGGCAAAACCTTTGGCCCGGCAGTAATCAAGATATTTTTTATTATCGGGGCTGCCCATGACGAGCGTGGCGCGCGCGCCGTTAAAAGAGGAGAAATCTTCGTAGGCGAAGCGCCCGTCGTCGCTCCTTACCACAATACACTGAGTGCTGCGTCCGGTAGAGAGTGGGGAAAAGTCCAACCTGTTTCCGCGGTATTGGTCTTTGCGCAGATAGCCTACGACGTCTACCTCACCGCGCTCAAGCCGCTCTATGGTCTCCGCCAGCGTGCCTTCGATAAATTCATACTTCCAGCCTGTAAACTGCGCCAGCGCCAAAAGGTATTCGTAAATATAACCGTTGCTGCCCTCCGGCATTTCGGGACCGCCGTCCATAAAGCCTCCCACGCGCACCGTGGCACCTCTGCCATACGGTTCCGGCGGTATGGCGCAGCTTTTCCCCGCCGCCAAAGAGAGAATAATTACCGACAGAAGGATACACAGGACAAAAGGCTTCCATGAATATGGCGTGCCTTTTTTATTTTTTGACGGCAGATCAAGCACTTCAAACATTAACGCCAGCTCCCTGCTTAGGGGCATATCCAAGAATCAAAGCTTTCTTTGACCCGCGATGATATTCCATCTTCATATATTGATTATAGCATTTTTCAATAATATAAAACGGCCAAGCACCTCCATTTATAGGGCAAACGTATGAAAAACATCCGCCAGCGCACCCGCGTTGCCATGCGGCGGCATCGCGGGCCGTTCAATGTTCGTCAAAAGACGTGACGCGTTTGCCCCGCTACATTTACATTGCCAAAGCAAATATTCAGTTTAGCTTAGTTCCGTTAAAACTCTTAGCGGACCGACAGAATCAGTCTCCCAATACGGAGGCGACCGCTTCTTCGCAGAATTTCACCGCGCGCGCCGCGGCATCCGCGCCGATCGTCAGCGGTGGATTGAAATAAATGACATCGCCGAGCGGACGCAGTATAAGCCCCAGATCGAGCGCCTTTTTGTATATCCGGTAACCGGTGCGCTCACGCGCTGGGAAGGGCTCCTTCGTCTTTACGTCACGCACAAGCTCCAGGGCGTTGATCAGTCCGATATGGCGTATCTCCCCTACGTTGGGATGGGACGCGAAGCTCTTTTCCAGCATGGCGTGCAGTTCAACGGCCCGCGCCGCGGCGCCCTCCAGCACGCGATCTTCCCGCAGCACGCGCTGTACGGCGAGCGCCGCGGCGCAGCCCAGCGGGTTGCCGCTGTAGGTGTGGCTGTGCATGAAGGCGCGCCCCTTACTATAATCGTCGTAGAAGGCGTCGTATATCACGTCGGTGGCGACGGTGACCGCCATTGGCAGATAGCCGCCGGTAAGTCCCTTGGAGATGCACATAATGTCGGGGCTCACGCCAGCGTGGTCAAAGGCGAACATCTTCCCCGTGCGGCCAAAGCCGGTGGCGATCTCGTCGGCGATGAGAAGCACTTTATAGCGGTCACAGAGCGCGCGGAGTTTTTTCAGATAGAGCGGCGGGTATATCCTCATCCCCGCGCTGCCCTGAAGCAGAGGCTCCACGATGATCGCGCAGCATTCCTGCGCATATTGGGCAAATTTTACCTCAGCGTCGGCAAAGCATTCACAGCGGCAGCTATCACGTTTTTGCCTGTATTTGCAGCGGTAGCAGTCGGGGGCCTCTACCCGCACCGTCTCCATTAGCATCGGCTTATATATTTTCGCGTAGAGGTCCATCGCGCCGACGGAAAGGGCGCCGATCGTCTCGCCGTGGTAGCCCTCGGAGAGGCAGAGAAAGCGCCTCTTCTCTGGATGTCCGCTCTGGTGCTGGTACTGGAAGCTCATTTTTAGCGCGCACTCCACGGAGGCGGAGCCGTTGTCCGAGAAGTTGAACTTTGAGAGCCCCGGCGGCATGATCTCCGCAAGCTCCTCGCAGAGCCGCACCACCGGTTCGTGTGTAAAGTTCGCGAAGATGACGTGCTCGAGATGGTCAATCTGTTCCTTCACCGCCGCGTTTACCACGGGATGGCAGTGGCCGAGAAGGTTGCACCACCACGAGCTGACGATATCGATGTATTCCTTGCCGTCATACCCGTAGAGATATACGCCGCGCCCCTCACTGATCGGGATCGGCGGCAGCTCCTCGTAATCCTTCATCTGTGAACATGGGTGCCAAATATGTTTCAGGTCGCGCGCCGCGAGAGCGTTCATCTTATATCTCCTCCATAAAGTTTCAGCAGTTCCGCCGCCTCGATTCCGATATCATCCGCGCCGCGCGCGACAGTCGCGGCGACGGGAAGGCCGGTAAGTTCCTCTATCATCATTTTGTTATCCTCCTCAATAATGCCGCCGGAGACCCAATCGTTCATTATCACGGCGCGTGGCTCCATGCCGTGCGTCCGCATGTAGCCTACGGTGAGCACGACGGCGTTTATCGCCCCCAGCCCCGAGCCGGAGACGACGACGGCTGGAAGCCCGAGCCCGCGGATGATATCCTCAAGCATCAGCCGCGGCCCCTCGCCAAAGGATATCGGACAGACGATGCCGCCGCTGCCCTCAACGGTCAGCGGGTCGTATCTCTCCGACAGGCGGCGGAAATCTTCCCTGACGGTCTCCATACGCAGGGGACCGCCCTCTATCTTTGCGGCGAGGTGCGGCGAATAGGCGTGTTCGTAGACACGGGAGACTGATTCCGCCGGATCGCCCGCGATACCGGCGGCACGGCGGACAAATTCCGCGTCGCCTGGGATCAATGCCCCCTCCCTGCGCTCCGCGCCGCTGAGGGCCGCCTTGTAATATCCGGCGTTCAGCCCCGCCTCCCGCAGCTTTTTCACGATCAAAGCCGTGATATAGGTCTTTCCGACATCTGTGCCGGTACCGGTGACAAACAGCCCCTTAGCCATCTTTTCTCACCTCGAAGCCCAGCGAGGCGATCATCTCGCGGTCTCTTTGCGGCGATATTCCCGCCGTCGTCAGCATATCCCCCGTGATCGCGGCGTTCGCCCCGTACTTGAAGCATGAATAGCCCCTGTCGGCGAGCAGTCCCCTGCCGCCGGCGAGACGTATCGAGGCCTCCGGCAGGATAAAACGGAATATCGCTACGGTACGCAGTATCTCCTGGTCCGTCAGCGGCCTGTTTTTCGCAAAGGGCGTACCAGCGATTGGATTGAGGACGTTCAGCGGCACAGACCTTATCCCCAGGCCGCGCAGCTCGAAGGCCATATCTATGCGGTCCTCCATCGTCTCGCCGAGGCCGATGATGCCGCCGCTGCATACGGAGAGTCCCACGGAGCGCGCCGCCGCGATCGCCGCCGTTTTTTCCCGCCAGCTGTGGGTCGTACAGACGTTGGGAAAAAACTTTTCCGAGCTCTCAAGGTTGTTGTGTATGCGCTCCACTCCGGCCTTCTTGAGCGCCGTGAACTGCGGAACGCCAAGCAGTCCGAGCGAAGCGCAGACAGAGAGCCCCGTCTCGCCTCTGATCCTCACGACACAGCGGCAGACCGACTCAAGTTCCTCTTCCGAGAGTCTGCCGCCGGAGGTAACGATCGAAAAGCGCAGCGCGCCGCCAGCCTGCGCCGCGTGGGCCGCCGCAATTACCGCCTCCTCCGGCAGCAGCGGGTATTCGCTGATATCCGCCGTACAGCGGCCCGACTGCGCGCAAAACCTGCAGTCCTCAGAGCAGCGCCCGCTCTTCGCGTTCACAATCGCGCAGAGGTCAAAGCCGCTCCCGCAGCGTTTTTCGCGTATCTCCGCGGCGGCGGCGCACAAGGCCGCAAGCGGAACGCTGCGAAGAACAACAGCGGCCTCGGCAGATATTTCGCCGCCCTGTAAAATATGATCTTTTAGAACTTCAAGAACGGGCATAGCTAAGCGGGCTCCTTTCCGCGAGACGTACCGCGAGCAGCGCTCCGACAAAGCAAAGCAGGATGTCGCCGGGGACGGCGAGCAGGAAACAGTAGATAAAAAGCGCCTCAAAGCTCAGCGGCTGCGCCAGGACAAAGTTAGAGATGAGATAACAGTAGACCATGCCGCAGACGTAGACGACGGCAAGGCCGCACGCCGAGGCCGCGGCGGCTCTTTTTAAGCTGAGCGGCCGGACATGCGAGGCGATCCTCCCCGTGGACCAGGCGCCAAACATAAAACCGATCAGATAGCCAAAGGAGGGCTTCAGCAGATAGGCGGGACCGCCGCCCTCGGTAAATACAGGCACGCCCGCAAGGCCAAGGATGAGGTAGACGGCCACGGATAACGCGCCGAGCCTGCCGCCCAGCAAAAGCCCCGCAAGGGTGGTGAAGAGAAATTGAAGCGTGAACGGAACGACCGGCAGAGGCACCTTTATCTGCGCTCCCACCGCGATCAGCGCGGTAAAGAGTGCGCATAACGTCATCTGCCGGGTATTAAGGCTGCCCTTTAACATAACAAATCCTCCTGAAAGAAATTTTTCTTCCAGGAGAATTTACCATGCCGCTTAAAGTTATGTCAACCTATAATTTAATATTAGTTGACATGTTCTTTTATTGTCTTTTCCAGCCGCTCACGCGCGGCGAGCAGTTTTTCATATTCATCCATTACGCCCTCTGTGTTCTTCGCGCGAAGCGGCTCCACAATACGTACCACGATATCGTAGATTGGGGTCAGGCCAAGGTTGGCAAGCACTCCTTTCAGCGTATGGGCGCAGTCGAAGGCCATCTCATTGTCGCCGGTACGCAGCGCGTCTCCGAGAGAAAAGAAGGTCTCATCATGGGCGATACTCTGCAGACAGGCCAGATAAAGTTCATCGTCGCCGATCACCCTTTCCAAAGCACCGTCAACATCGCAGCCCCAACTTTTAAGCTCACCATATAATTTGTTCATCATCCGGCTCTTCCTTTCTCAAAAACCTCCCGTCCTTCCAGACGGACAGTCTATCTTTCGGTATGGCATCGTTAACCGCCCCGTTTATTTATCTTCTTTCCCCAGTTCTCCGCTCAGCCGCATGAAGACCATGTCCAATTCACGCTGAATGGTGATATCGGTCAGCACGCCGACAAAAATATGGTGCGCGCCGATCTTGCTGATATACTTCAGCCTGATCCGCAGCCACTTCGACTTGCCGTCGCTCGTCCGGCGCAGATATTCACACTCCTCTTCCTTATGCGTCTCCGCCACTCTCCGGAAGGTATCAATTATACTATCATGATACTTGGGGTCGATAAGGTCAAGCGGCATTCCGCCCGTTATAGAGCTGTCGTCATAGCCGAGAAGTTCAAAGAAGGGCGTGTTGACACGCACCGCCTCTATTTTATCATTTTCAAATTCATATATCGCCACCGGCTGCAGCATGTCGGCGAAGAGCTCCTCCATCCGGTGGTCGGATATCCACATCTGATTGCCGTTGAATTCAAAGCTGGCGGCGGCCGGCTGCGAAAGCTGCCCATTGTTCTTTATCAGGTCGGCATACTCGTCGACGGGCATCGGCTTCGCAAAGTAGAATCCCTGCACATATTCGCAGCCGATGCCGCGCAGGAAGTCCACCTGCTCTTTCGTCTCAACGCCCTCGGCGATAACGGGAATGTGGAGCCATTTAGCCATACGGACGACGGAGGCGATGATGTTTTCTCCCCGTCCGGGGATCTTTGTCTTTGAGAGGAAGCGCATATCTATCTTGAGGACGTCGACGCTGATATCCTTCAATATATTGAGAGAGGAATAGCCGGAGCCAAAATCGTCCATCATGATCGTGAATCCCCTCGCCTGGAGTTTCGCCATCGTCTCGCTCATCGCCACCGGGTTATCGGTATAGGCGCTCTCCGTCAGCTCGAGGTTGAGAAGCTCTGGGGGCAGGTCATATTTTTCTGTGAGCTCGATGATCATTTCGGCAAGCCTCGGATTGTAGAGATCGACGCGTGAGATGTTCACCGAGATGGGATAAAGTTCCCGTCCCTCGTCGGCCCATTTGCGGAATAGTTTGCAGGCCTCTTCCCAGACATAATAGTCGAGCTTCGGTATAAAGCCGTTGCGCTCAAAGACCGGGAAAAGTCTCCCGGCGAAATGAGCCCTTTCTGCGGATGGAACCAGCGGACCAGCACCTCCGCGCCGACGGGCCGGTTGGAGGCGATATGGTATTTCGGCTGCAGATATATCTGGAACTGCCCCGTGGCCAGGGCGGAGGACATTTCATTCGTAAGCTCCTGCTCGCGTACGATCTGCGCGCTCATGCTGCCGTCGTATACGGCGTAAAAATTGACATAGTTGCCCTTGCACCGCTTCGCGGCGAGGGTCGCGCGGTCATACATTATTTCGATCGGCATTCCGCGGTCCGTTATATAGTAGATGCCGCAGGAGGGTACGATATCGTAATTAAGGTTGTACGAGGCCACGAGATCGCGTATCTTTGACATCGACGTCTCAATATCCTCAATGTAGGAGGAGGGGAAGCAGAGACAAAAGACATCGGCCTCTATCCGGCCATAGGTCGATGGTTGTTTATCCGAGACATACCCGCTCAGCATTTTTGCGATATATTTAAGAAGCCGGTTCCCCTCCTGAGTGCCGAAGAATGAATTAATCAGCTGGAAGCGGTCCACGTCAAAGCGGATCAGGACAAAGTCCGCACCCGGATTGGAGAGGAGCATCTCGCGCGTCGATTTATAAAACTTATTTTTGTTGTATATGCCGGTAAGTTCGTCAAACTCCGCAAGGTAGCGGAGCTGTTGGAGCGTATAAAGCTGGCTCCGTTCAATGGCGTTTTTGATGCGGAATTTTATAATCTCGCCGTTGTACGGTTTGGAGACAAAATCCCACGCTCCGAGACGCAGCGCCTTTATTTCGCTCTCATTGTCGTTTTTTTCCGTTGCGATGATGATGGGGATATTCCTGAACCGCTCGTCGTCCGCGACACGTTCAAGCACCATATAGCCGTCCATCACCGGCATGACTATGTCGAGAATGATCGCCGCGATCTCGCTGTATTGGCGGCGCAGGATCTCAATAGCCATTTCTCCGTTTTCCGCCTCAATGACCGAGTATTCCCCGGAGATAATTTTTGAAAGTATTTTCCTGTTGATCAGGCTATCATCTACAGCCAGAATATATTTCCCCGGCATCGTATAAATCCCTCCATATCCGACAACCGACCAATCCCTGTCGCTGTGAGAGATAACAGTTAAACGTTCTCAGTCGATACCGGTAATCATAATTATACGTCATTTTTTCTTATCATTACAATATTTATTTGTATTTTGAAGAATTAAACAACAATGTTTAATAAATAAACAATAGAATTATCAGATAATGTTTTGAATTGTTTTATCAGCCGGTAAATACATAATCACCGTCTCTCCGTCATAAGCAGTCTTTTTACGGGAAAGTCAGAACGGACCGGGATTGCCAATTCCATTTCATTTATTGGAACGTCAAGTCATAAAATAATATATGAAGTTCGGCGGCAGTCTTTCAATGGGGCTTTCTTTTTAACTCAAAATCAATTATAAATTGACAGGATGCGGCATGATCGAATCTGACAGCCGGGAGACTGCCGCCAGACTGACATAAAAGGACAGGTGATAGAGTGAAACGCTGTATTGTCTCAGCCGGAATAACGTTCAAAAAAACTTATTAGGAGGCAGCAGAATGTCTATTCCGGCAAAAAAGGTATATCCGCGTACAGGCGACCGTCAAACGGTCTATTTAGAAGCCGTCGTCAGAGAGCCCGGCATATCGGTCGGCGCGTACACCATCTACAACGACTTCGTAAATGACCCTTTGGATTTTGAAAAAAATAATGTTCTTTACCGCTACCCTATTAACAATGACCGACTGCTGATAGGAAAGTTTTGCTCCATCGCCTGCGGGGCCAAGTTTATTTTTACCAGCGCAAACCATACGATGGGCTCCCTCTCCACCTATCCTTTTCCACTGTTTTTTGAAGAGTGGGAGACCCCGATTTCAGAGGTCACCGCCGCGTGGGATAATAAAGGGGATATCGTGGTCGGCAGTGACGTCTGGATAGGGTATGAGGCGGTGATCCTGTCCGGCGTCCATATCGGCGACGGAGCGATCATTGGCACGAGGGCCGTCGTCACCAAAGACGTGGAGCCCTACACTATCGTGGGCGGCGTTCCGGCCAAACCTATCCGCAGGCGCTTTGACCAGAAGACTATCCATGAACTGGAAGCTCTTCGCTGGTGGGATCTGCCTTTTGAACAGATCCGGCAGCTCCTGCCCGCCATAAGGCGCGGCGACGTCAAAGCGCTGGTCAAGGCATACTGGCGATTATGATACGGTATAAGGGGCGCACGCAGCCCTGCCATGCCGATAAACCGCAGGGGCCATGACAGGTGATTTGCGCGCCATAATATTTTTTAAAAACTGTAAAATATATCTTGTCTATCGGCCATTTAGAGTTATACTTCTACAGTAAATTTGTAGAGGTATCATTAAGAAAGAAGGTATAGATCGTGGTACTTTGTTATTACAACGGAAAATTCTCCCCCGTTTCAGAGTGCGCCCTGCCGCTGACGGACATGGCAATCCAGCGCGGCGTAGGAGCGTTCGAGTCGATTAGGATATATGATGGGACCCCCTTCGCGATGAAGCAGCATCTTGAGAGGCTCGCGGGAAGCGCCGCGGGCTCCGGCATCATGGCGGAAGAGATAATCGAAAAGCTCCCGGGGCTGATACGCGAAGGGCTAGCACAGCCTGACAATAAAAACTTCGACGGCCTCGTAAAACCCTATATAACCGGCGGGGACGTAAACAACAAGGGAAGTTTCCCCCATCCGCGGTTTTTCATAATCTTTGACGAGGTTCATAAACCGACGGACGAGGAAAAGAAAAACGGTATCGCTCTCGAGCCGAACCGCGTCGCGCGTCCATTCCCGCTCATAAAAAGCACAAATTACCTATTCGGCCTCATTCCGCTCTCAAAGGCCCAGCGGGTGAATTTTGAGACCCTTTATATCACGCCTGAGGGCGAGATCACCGAGGCGATGAGCAGCAACTTCTTCCTCTGCAAGGACGGAAAGATCATCACCGCCCCCGTCGGCAAGGTCCTCAAAGGCGTGACCCGCGACATCATCATCACCCTAGCGCGGGAGAACGGCTTCACCGTCGAGGAGCGCTGCCCGCTTGAGAGCGAGCTCGCCAGTGCCGACGAGGCCTTCATCACCGGCACTGTCAAGGAGATACTCCCCGTCGTGCGCGTCGGCGCGCAGCAGATCGGCAGCGGCCGCCCCGGTCCCGTGGCGCAGAACCTCCAGCATATATTCCTGAAAAACCAGCAGCGCTGGATGGACTGATTTCAAAATAAACAGAAAGGCGGGGCGCCGCGTATATTCGTCGTGCCCCGCCATTTTATCTCCTGTGAAAAGATATCCGCCTGCCGCGTTTCTCATTACAATCGTATATTCGCTGTTCTGCGCCGTGCTGACGGTATTATTTGCCGTGGTCATAACCTCGCAGTATCCGGCTGATGGCGGCTGTGGTCCTCTGATATCCCTCTCCTTTCGCTACGGCTACCCCATATTCGCCGCCTTCGCCATGGCCGCGGCGGCAAGCCCGCTGAGCCTTCCCCTCTTGCTTTGGCTCTCTCTGCGCCACCGCAGAGGCAGCGCGGATAAAGGCCCGCTCTACAGAAACTTACCGCTCGTTTTGTGCATTTTCACACAGGGCCTCCTGCTAGCGGCGCTGCTGTTTTTTCTCGTCTCAAATATCTTTTAAAAAATATCGCGCCGCCTGAGAGGCGGGGCTGTCTTACGTTATACAGACGGCGGCGATCCCCGGCGGTATGAGTGAAGAAATCTTTATCTTTGTACGTAAGAGAGCGTCCGCCATGTTAAATGGGCGGACGCTCTCTTTAGTTGCGGGATTACTTTGTATTGGGGCGCTATTCGTACCAGACGACGCGCGGGAAGGCCACCGAACAGGACTGTCCCACCTCGAAGCGCGGTTCGCGGCGTCCCTTCTGGACGCGTACCTCCTGGGAACCGATCTTGACGATGTAGTCGACGATCTCGCCAAGGTAGGCCATACGGTCGATGACGCCTCTGACACCCTTGCCCTCGGGAACGAAATCAACCTCGGAGGGGCGGCAGGCGAGCGTCGCCTTCGCCGCTCCCGCGAATTCCTGCGGGATATCGCTCTCCAGCGCTCCGGCTTCAGGGGTGCTCTCGATGACAGCGCGTCCGTCCGTGAGCTTCACGCTGATAAAGTTCGAAAGGCCGATGAAGCTGAAGACGAACTGGTTCTTCGGCTTGGCGTAAATGTTAAGCGGCGAGTCGATCTGCATCGTCTTCCCGTCCCTCATGACCATGATGCGGTTGGAAAGCGCCATCGCCTCGGACTGGTCGTGGGTGACGAAGATAATCGAGAAATCATACTTGCGCTGCAGGTCCTTTATCTCAAAGCGCATCTCCTCGCGGAGGTGCGGGTCGAGATTAGAGAGCGGCTCGTCGAGGAGCAGCAGCCCGGGGTTTATCGACAGCGCGCGCGCAAGCGCGATGCGCTGCTTTTCACCTCCGGAGAGGTCGTTGGGATAGAGCTGCGCCTGCTTGGTGAGGTTCGTATTTTCAAGCGCCTGTTTGGTGCGGGACTCTATTTCCGAACGCGACAGGTTCTTTATCTTGAGCGGGAAGGCGACATTGTCGTAGACCGTCATATGCGGCCAGACGGCGAAGGCCTGGAAGACCATCCCGAAGCCGCGGTGTTCCGGCGGGACGTAGAAGTTCTTCGCCTTCGAGGAGATCAGCTTGCCGCCGACCTCTATCTCACCCTCGTCTAGGTCTTCGAAGCCCGCGACCATACGCAGCGTCGTCGTCTTGCCGCAGCCGGAGGGGCCGAGGAAGGAGAAGCATTCGCCCTTTTCGATCGACAGGTTCAGCTTATCGACGGCGCGCACCGTTCCGAAGAGTTTAGTAACATCTCTGAGTTCTACATAAGCCATCTTTAAGCACCTCCGTTATCGGCGCGGCGTTTCTTTTCAAAGAAGCGCTTGATGAGTATTTCGCCGCCGACGATGAGAAGCAGCGCGATGCCGGCGAGCGCGCAGGCGTAGACCGTTTCGCCGTCTTCGTTAAGGGTGTAGATGGCGACGCCTATCGTCCTCGTCGTCGGTCCGTAGAGCAGGACGGAGGTCGTCAGCTCGCGGAGCGCGGGGAGGAAGATGAGGAAGAAGGCCGCGACCATACCGGGGCGAATGAGCGGGATGACGATGTCGCGCAGCGACTGCCACGGGGTGGCGCCGCTCGCGCGGCTCGCCTCGACCAGCGAGTCGTGCACCTGCTCGAGGGCGGCGCTGTTGGACTTCAGCGAGAAGGCCATGTAGCGCGCTATGTAGGCGACGAATATTATCCACGCGGTGTTATAGAGGTTGATGCCGAAACGCCCGCTCCAGGTGAGGATGACGCCAAGGGCGATGACCGTGCCGGGAAGCGAGAAGGGCAGCATGCCGAGGAATTCGAGGAACCATTTGCCGCGCACCTTCAGCTTGACGAGGACGTAGGAGATGATGCCGCCAGCGATCATCGTGACAAAGGCCGCCGAGAGCGAGAGGAAGGCGGAGTTCCAGATCGCGTCCTTCGTAAGCTTCCACTCAAATAGGACGTAGCGGTAGTTTTCCCACGACATATTCTCCAGCGCCAGCGGCAGGCCGTAGGTGTTGAGGAATCCGACGAGAAAAATCGTAACCGTCGGCATCACGACCGTAATGAGCAGGTAGACGCAGCAGAAGATGAAGAGCGGCGTACGAAGGCCGCGGAGTTTCAGCACCGTGGGGCGCACGCTCTTGCCCGCGATTATCTGGAATCGCCCAGACTTGATGACCTTGTTCTGCGCGTAGAGTATCACCGCGGCGGAGAGGACGAGGACGACCGAGAGCACCGTCGCGGCGCGGATGGCGGTGAAGCTGCCGGCGCTTTGGTGGATGAGCTCATAGATCATCGTTGGGATCGTGTATATGCCGACCTCGGTGCCGAGGATGGCTGGCGTTCCAAAGTGCGAGAGCGAGTAGAGGCAGACCAGCAGCGCTCCCGCGACGACGGCGGGCATGATCAGCGGTATCGTGATCTTCCGCGTGATCGTAAAGAGCCCCGCGCCGGAGATGCGCGCCGATTCCTCAAGGGTCGGGTCCATACGCTCAAGCGCGCCGCTCACCTGGATGAAAACGAAGGGGAAGAGGTACATCGTCTCAATAATTACGATCCCCCAGAATCCATAGACGTTGAAGAGCGCATGGCGCGTCCCCGTGATCGCCATCCACAGCTGGTTTATATATCCCGCGCGCGGCGAAAGGAGCATCTTCCAGGCCAGCGCTCCGATGAAGGCCGGCAGCATGAAGGGAACGGTGAAGAGGACCTTCATCGTCTCTTTGAAGGGAAGGTCCGTTCTCGTCACGAGCCAGGCAAAGAGCGTGCCGACGAATGTGCAGGTAACGGTAACGCAGGCGGCGATCATGATCGACATCTTGAGGGCCTGAAAGGTCTCCTCCTGCATGATGGTGTCCATGACGGCCTTCATGTTGAGATGTCCGTCGACGATGAATGACGTCCAGAAGATGAGGACGACCGGAAGGGCCACGATCACGACAAGTATCAGGACGGAGAGGAGGAATATAAATTCCGCCATTCCGAACTTCTTTGTTCCGGCGCTAGGCATCCTCTATCACTCCTTCCATAGTTCTTGAATCGAAGAGCAGCTGGTTCGCGAGTCTGATGCCGACGCGGTCGCCCTCGTTGAAGATCAGATTGCCGTCGACCGCCTTATGGGTATCGATCTGCGAGCGGAGCTCCATGCCCGCGAATTCAAGGCGCTGGTCAACGATGGGGCCAAGCAGATTGACACGCTTCACGACCGCGGTCGGCACTCCCGGCTCCGGTTCGCGCAGGAGGTCGATATCCGAGGGGCGGCAGCCAAGGACGGGATTTTCCGGCACCTCGCCCTTCACCTCTTCGGAGAGAAGCTCGTCCGTCCCTTTCGCGTATAGTTTGCCGCCGCGCACTTCGACGGGAATCATGTTCGATATGCCCATGAAACGGAAGACAAAGGCGTTGACTGGGTTTTCAAAGACGTCCACCGGCGTGCCGATCTGGCAGATGTTGCCGTGCTGGTCGAGCACCGCGAGGCGGTCGGAGATGGCGAGCGCGATCTCCTGGTCGTGGGTGACGTAGAGCACGGTGACGCCGGTCCTCTTCTGCAGGGCCCTGATCTCGAAGCGCATCTCCTCGCGCAGGTTCGCGTCAAGGTTCGTGAGCGGTTCGTCGAGCAGCATGATCTTCGGCTCGGCGACGAGCGCCCTTGCGAGCGCGACGCGCTGCTGCTGTCCGCCGGAGAGCTGCGAGGGCAGCCTGTCCTCCAGCCCCGTGAGGTTGACGTTGCTGATGGCCTCCCGCGTCCTCCTCTCTGCCTCTCCCTTCTCCACCTTCTGCATCTTGAGCGGATAGATGACATTTTCTTTGACCGTCATATGGGGCCAAACGGCGTAATCCTGGAAGACGACGCCAAGCGAACGCTCGTCGGGCGGAACCATTATCTTATCCGCCGGCGAGGACTGCATGACGCCGCCGATCTTTATCGTTCCCGCGTCGGGCGACTCAAAGCCGGCGATCATGCGGAGCATGACCGTCTTACCGCAGCCGGAGGGGCCAAGCAGCGTGAAGCACTCGCCGTCGTTTATCGTCAGATTCAAATCCTTGTAGACGACCTTCTGGCCGTAGGCTTTGCGTACATGTTCGATTTTTACCTCTGCCAATCAAGACAACTCCTTTCGTCATAAGATAGGGGAAGGTCTGTCGCCAGCCCTTCCCCGGGAATCAAAGTAAATACTTGCGAAGCCGCGGCCTAAGCCCGCGGTCTCCTGGCGCTCTTTACTTGCCGGGGCGCATTGTTTCTTTGAACTTCTTTATTGTGCCTTCCTTCTCGGCGCTCATGTTCTGGAAGTCAAGCTTGATCGCGTTGACGACCGCTTCATGCGGCTTCGGAAGGGGGCTGTCCTTGGGCATCACGACGTCGCTCCTGACGGGCAGCGTGTAGTTGTTGGCAATGATCTGCTGGCCTTCCTTTGAAAGGAGGAAGTCGATGAACTTCTGCGCCGCGGAGAGGTTTTTCGTACCCTTGATGATCGCTACGGGGCTGGGAAGCACGATCGTCTCTTTCGGATAGGACATCGCGAGCGTCGCGCCCTTCTTTATCTTCGCCATCGTGATATAGTCGACGCCGATGCAGGCCACGAGGTCGCCCATCGCAGTGTCGTCGATGACCTGGCCCGAGCCCTTGCCGAGGATGCCGCCGTTCTTCTGGATGTCTTCAAAATACTTCCAGCCATAGAGCTTCACAAGCGCCGCTACGCTTCCGTAGGCGGTGCCGGAGAGGGCGGGGTCGGCGACGCCGAAGGCATCCTGATAGTCCTTGCCGAGGACATCTTTCCAGTTTTTGGGAGCCGTTTTGATAAAGCGGGTGTTATAGACGATGCCGAGCGTTCCGTTGCGGACGGGGGTAAAATATCCGTCGGGCTCTTTGACGGGGCTTTCGACATACTTGAGGTTGGGCGACTTATAGGGCTGAAGCACGCCCTCCTTCTTAAGCTGATAGAAGTCGGGGACTTCGCTGTGCCAAAGGACGTCGACGACGAGCTTGCCTGATTCGCGCTCGGCGGCGATCTTCGCCATCAGCTTGCCGGCGCCCGCGACATAGGCGTCAAACTCTATATCGGGGTTCTTTTTAAGGAATTCATCCTTGCAAAGCTCCGATGAGGGAGTCCTTCATCGACGTGTAGACGGTGAGTTTTTCTCCCGCCATAGCCGCGCTTGAAACAAAAATCATAGAGACCAGAAGTGCTGCCGCAAAAAATTTTTTCACGATGTTACCTCCTTGAATTTATCCGAAGGATATATCCTCCGTCTTTCTTAAATTCCGCCCGCCACACCCGTTGACGGGACAAGGCGGGCAGAAATTAATTCTTTATTGATATAGAGATATAGCATAAACACATAATGTAACGTACCAAGGCTAAAGACGAATCGTTACATAATTAACTTGCCTTTTTCAGATGTAAATTATATACCTAGAGAGGAGAAAATAAAATAGAAAGATTTTAATATTTTACAATTGCCGAAAAGTTAAATGTAAAATTATTATTCAAATGACATCTAATTTATGAATAAACTTACTAAATATAAAGCGGAAGGAGCTTTCTTAAGATTTCCTTAACACTCTCTTCCGCCATGTTTTCACTGTTGCCGTTTATTTTTAAGTTTATCGAGGCTCAGTTGACAGGCTTCAACAACATGCTTCGCCAGCACCGCCGTGGTGACGCGTCCGATCCCCCCAGGCACGGGAGTGATCGCCTTCACGCGCCCCTCCGCTGCGCCGTAGTCCACATCGCCGCAGAGGTTTCCCTCTTCGTCAAGGTTGATCCCGATGTCCACGATCACCTGCTTCGGCGAGAGATAATCCGCGCCAAGCAGCTTCGCCTTTCCGATAGCGACGACGAGGATGTCGGCCTCGCGGCAGATCTTCGCAAGCCCGGTCGTCCGCGTGTGGCAGGTGGTTACTGTCGCGTTGCGCCGCAGCAGCATCATCGCGGCCGGTTTGCCGACGACGAAGCTGCGACCGACGATGACGGCGCGCCTGCCCTCGATCTGGATGTTGTAGTGGTCGAGCATGTCGATGCAGGCCTCCGCCGTACAGGGGGCAAAACCGATCTTTTTATCGGAGTAGAGTCCAGCCATCGAATATTCCGTGATGCCGTCGATGTCCTTCTCGGGCGCGAGGGCGCGGCAGACGGCGCGGTCGTCTATGTGCGCCGGCAGCGGACGCAGGATCAGCACGCCATGGACGGAGATATCGGCGTTTATCGAATGAACAAGCCCGATGATCTCTTCCTGCGTAATCGACTCTTCAAAATGAAATTTCTTTATGCCGACTCCCGCCGCTTCGCAGCATTTAACGGCGCTGCGCTCGTAGGTGATGTCATCATTGTTCTCTCCCACCCTGATTATCGCGAGCTTCGGCTCCGCGCCCAGCGCCCGCAGCTCTTCGCTCCTGCTTTTCAGATGAAGGTTAAGAGAGTCCACAACGGGTTTTCCCTTTAAAATATCTGTCATTTACCTATTCCCATCTTTCATTAAAAGTAAAACAATAATCTGCGCTATATTGTAGCATACAGCGTCTAATCTTCGCCAAATAACGCCGTATCCACACTGGCACGGATATACTCCCGCGGCAGCGCCTCATAGATATTGCAGCGTTCCAGCGTCTGCATCACCTTTGGATGGACTCCGCAAAGAAGCACCGTGGTACCCGCACGCTGCCGCTCTCCAATGATGCCTATCAGTGTTGTCGCGCCGACAAAATCTATCAGTGGCACGCCGCGCAGCGATATTATCACCTTGTCGCAGTGCGGCAGATCACGAAAACTTTTCACAAGCTTGTCGTCGTTGGAGAAAAAGACGATGCCGGTGATATAGGCCATGTAGGCTTCGCCGTGTATCGCCTCAACATCATCGTCACGCCCACGGAGCTTACTGTTCAGCACCTTCGAAAAGAATATGTTTATCTCCGCCGCCTTGAGGATGAAGACAATCATCGCGAACTCGATCCCAATCACAATCGCCACCGTGAGATCGAATACCACCGTGCAGACCATCGTGATGAGAAACTGCAGGAGCGCGCTCTTGAAGCCGCTGGAGAATATCCTCCTTATCGCGTGCCATTCGTTCATGCGCCAGGCCGTAACCATCAGTACCCCGGAGAGCGCGGAAAGCGGTAGCGCCGACATCACGGGGCTGAGAAAGAACATCGAAGCAAGCAGCCCAGCGCCGTGAAATATCCCTGTAAGCCTCGTTTGGCAGCCAGACTTTATCGCGACGCTGGTGCGCGCGATCGCCGCCGTCGCCGGCACGCCGCCGAGCAGCGGTATAATCATGTTGCCGATACCCTGCGATATCAGCTCCTGATTGGCGTCAAACCTGCCGCCCGTTATCTGCTGGCCGCTCGCGCCGCACAGCAGACTCTCGATCATCCCCAGTGCGGCGATCGTGATCGCCGGAGAGATCATCGAAGGAAGCCGGAAAAAATCTATGCCCGAAAATGACAGACGCGCGTCGGAGACAAGAGAGCGCGGAATGGCACCTACAGTGGGAACATCGAATCCACACACAGCGCTGATAATCGCCGCTATCGCGATGGCGGCAAGCGAGGAGGGGAGTTTTTCCGCAAGTTTTTTGGGCCAGAAGACCATCACTCCAATGACGATGAACGCGACGAAGAGCGCGGCGTAATTTATATTGAAACCTAACGTGTAATAGGAGGCAAGGCGTTCCAGCGCCGTCTCACCCCTCGATACCGTACCGAACATGTTGTCTATCTGCCCCAGCGCGATTATCACCGCGATCCCAGAGGTAAATCCCGTTATAACCGGCGCAGGGATCAGAGAGATAAATTTTCCCAGCTTAAAGACGCCAAGTAGCAAAAGGATGAGACCGGCTATAAAACTGACGGCAAAAAGACCGTCTATGCCATAGCGCGCAACAACGATGGCAAGCACCGCCGACATCGCACCCGTAGGCCCGGATATCTGGAAAGAGGCCCCTGAAAAGAGGCTCATGACCATCCCTCCGATTATCGCGGTGATAAGTCCAGCCGCGGCATCCGCGCCGCTACCTACGTCAAAGGCCAGCGCCAGCGGCAGCGCGACGGCGGCAACCGTCATTCCCGCGCTGAAGTCCCTGGCCAATCTGTCGGCGTTGTAGCCATGAAACTCATTCCTAAGTATCTGAACGTAATTATCAAACATAAAATACCGTCCTCCTGCAAATAACATCTTACAAAAAACACATTTGCCTATGATACGGAAAAGTATTCATTTTATCAACATTTTAATGAATTAAAGAAAAAGATAACAATAATCAGCGTAATTCTGTGATAAGCGGTTAAGTCACACATTCACCATCACGGGCGGTAAGAGGTATAATTTATCAGGAAAATCAAGTGCAGGAGGTTTTTTTATGGCACACAACCACACTCATGGGTCGCCCTACTCCCGCCTCGCGGAGAGGCTCAACAGATTCCCGCAGGGCGCGCCCGAATCGAAGCTGCTTTTTGATATATTGAAAATTTTGATGACGGAGAAGGAGGCGGGGCTGATGGCCCAGCTTCCGATAAAGCCCTTCAGCGCCCACCAGGCGGCTGAGATATGGAAACTTTCGGACTGCGAGGCGCAGAAGGCGCTTGACGAGCTGGCCCGCCGCGCCATCATCGTCGACATCGAGCAGGACGGCAGGCAGATATACGCCGTGCCGCCGCCGATGGCAGGATTCTTTGAATTCTCGCTGATGCGCGTACGCGAGGATATCGACCAGAAGACTCTCAGCGAACTTTTCTACCAGTACATCACTGTCGAGGAGGATTTCATGCGTGACCTCGTCTGCGGCGGCGACATCCAGATGGGGCGCATCTTCCCGCAGGAGCCGCAGATACCGGACGAATACGCGCTTCACGTGCTCGACTACGAACGCGCGACAAATGTCATCGACACCGCCTCGCACATCGGCGTCAGCATGTGCTACTGCCGCCACAAGGCGCTGCACGCGGGCACGGTCTGCGACGCGCCGATGGACATCTGCATGACCTTCAACACCACGGCGGCGACGCTGATCAAGCACGGCCACGCGCGCCAGGTGGATGCCGCGGAGTGCCGCGACCTGCTCGCGCAGGCCTACGACCACAACCTCGTGCAGTTCGGGGAGAATGTGCGCCGCCGCGTCAACTTCATCTGCAACTGCTGCTCATGCTGCTGCGAGGCGCTGCTCGCGATCAAGCGCTTCGGCGTCGCGCAGACGATCTGCTCGAATTACATCTCCAGGATCGAAGAGTCTAAATGCGTCGGCTGCGGCAAATGCCAAAAAATCTGCCCCGTCAACGCCATTGAGATGACGGAGGTGAAAAACGCCGCCGGTTTGTCCTCCGAGGGAACGGCGCGCGAAAACGGCGTGAAAAGGGCGCGCGTCATTCCTGAACGCTGCATCGGCTGCGGCGTCTGCATCAAGCACTGCCCGACGAAGGCGTTACAGCTTGAGCCGCGTCCCAACCGGATGATAACGCCGCTCGACACGACCCACAAGGTCGTCGCGATGGCGACGGAGCGCGGCAAGCTGCAGGAGCTGATCTTCGACAACAAAGTCCTTTTCAGCCACCGTCTGCTCGGCGGAGTCCTCGGCGCGATCCTCAAACTGCCCGGCCTCCAGCGCTCTTTTGCGCAGGCCCAGCTCAAGTCCAGATACCTTGAGATGCTGATCTCGCGCGCGGCGGGCGAAGAGCCCCCCTCCGACAGATAGCGCGGGGAGAAGGCCGTATCCGGCAAAAATCAAAGTTCCGGTCATTTATGCGGGACTGGCGGATATGGCCGTCGCGTCGGCCCGCGCAGTTTTTTATTTCCGGTAAAGGGGGCGTACGATGGAACGCTGCGGAACTGTCGCCGGGCTCTTCGTCCGGTTTATGAAATTCGGCTGCTTCACCTTCGGCGGCGGGCTGAGTATCGTCGCGCAGATGCACAGGCTATTTGTTGAAGAAGAGGAGAGAATCTCCAGCGAGGAGCTTCTGGACATCACCGGCGTCGCGCGCAGCCTGCCGGGCGCCTTCGTGGGAAATGTGGCCTTTCTCTACGGCTACCGCGAGGCCGGTATTCCCGGCAGGGTCGCCTCGCTCCTGGGAATGGTGATACCGCCGCTGATCCTGCTTGCCGTGATCACACATTTCCACTCCGCCTTTAAAAACAGCCGGCTGGTGACCGCCGCCATGACCGGCATCCGCGCCGCCGTCGTCCCCATCATCGCCGTCGGCGCGCTCAATCTGACGCGCGGCGCCTTTCCCCGCCCTGTCTGCTTCGCGCTGGCGGGAGTCGCCTTTCTGCTTTATTTCGTCTTTAACGTAAGCTGCGTCTGGATCGTCATCCTCGGCGCCGCGGCCGGCATCGCCATTGGAGTATGTTCTGAAAAGAGAGGAGGCGGCGCGCGTGGTGCTGATTGAGCTCTTCTGGAGCTTTGTAAAGATCGGCTTCACCAGCTTCGGCGGGCTCTCCATGATCCCTCTGATCAACGCGGAGATGATCTCGCACGGATGGATGAGCGCGGGCGAAGTCTCCGACATAATAGCGATCGCCGAGATGACTCCGGGGCCGCTTGGCCCCAACTGCGCGACCTTCGCCGGCATCAAGGCGGCCGGTATCGCCGGCGCGGTGGCCGCCAACCTCGGCGTGCTCTCTCCGACATTGACGCTCACCGCCGCCGCGGCCCTCTTTTTCGACCGCGTCAAGCGAAACCGCCGCATGACGCAGATAATGACCGGCGTACGTCCGTCCTGCGTCGGCATGATCACGGGGGTGACGCTGTCGCTCGGCATAACAAATTATGCCTCAGATAATTTTGTGGACCTGCCGCTGGCCGCGATCGGCCTGCTGGACCTGGTACTGATGCTCAGGTGGCGTGTCAGCGTGCCGAAGGTGATCGGCCTCAGCGCGGCGCTGGGGCTGCTCTGCTTCGGGATACAATGATGCCGGCCTCCGCGCCTTAAGCGGGATAGGCCGGCATCTATCGTTTTACTCTTTCAGTTATTTACAGCCGGTTCTCAGTCGTTGGCGATCTGAGCCAGCTTCTCCCATACCGGCGGCATGGTCTGCGCCACCTCTTTGTAAATTGCGAACAGCTGGTCGTATTTGGCGTGATTGTCCGGATCGGGCCTGTATGTCCGCTTCATGCGGATACATCTCCCAGCGGCCTCCAGCTCGTTCGCAAAGGCCCCGACGCCGACTCCCGCCAGCAGCGCGCCGCCGAAGGAGGATTCGGCGTTCGCGGGCTGCTTGACCTCCAGGCCGAATACGTCGCAGACGATCTGGCTCCAAAGCGGACTCTTGGCACCGCCGCCGATCACGAC
>NZ_JAJBUX010000069.1:23302-68550 GCF_020860125.1 Cloacibacillus sp.
GACATCCCTGCCTTCGCGTTCGCAGAGCTCCTTTTCCGCGGGATAGAGCGCGTCGCGCATCCAGCGGTAGGCGGAGGCGCAGCTGTTGGTCGCCGTGACCGTATACCATTTACCCTCCACCGAGTAGGGATAGGTGAATGATTTTTCGTGGGGGACGGCCTTGTCGGTTATGAGGTTGACATTGCCCGCGGTGGCGAGCTTGACGACGATCTGACCGGCCGTTACGGCGCCGGCGCTGAAATCCTCAGCCGCCGTATCGGAGCAGTCGGCGATGACGGGCAGCCCCTCCGGCAGTCCGGTAAGCGCGGCTATTCCGGCGCGTACCCTGCCGACGACCTCTTTGGAGCGTCGCACGTCGGGCAGCACCACCAGCGGCAGGTCGATTATTCGGCATATTTCGGGGGACCAGCAGTTCTTCCTCGCGTCGAAGAGCAGGCTTCCCTGGGCGTCGACCATGTCGGTGCAGAAATCGCCTGTTATATATGAACGGATATAGTCTTTGGTGAACATCAGGCGGTCGATCTTCGCGTAGTTTTCCGGTTCGTGCTCTTTGAGCCACATCAGCTGCGGCAGCGTCCAGGTGGGCGTCGGCATCTGCATGCCTATGCGGAATATATCGTCGCCGTAATTTTCATTCAGGCGGCGGCACTGGTCTCCGCTCCGCTGGTCGTTCCACATGATACAGGGACGGATCACGCGCGAGTCTTTGTCAAGCAGCACCGCGTTGTGCGTCGAGGCTGTCACCGCGAGAGCGAGCACACCTCCAAAGCCGTCCTTCATCTGCTCTCCGCAGGAACGTACCGTTTTCACGAATGCGTCGAGCCACATCGTGGGGTCCTGCTCCGACCATCCCGGTTTCAGATGCTGCGACGGGTATTCTTCAAAGGCCGAGGCACAGATATTGCCGTCGAGATCGATGACCATCGCCTTGCAGCCGCCGGTGCCAAAGTCCACGCCAAAAAGCTTTTCCATTATAAGGGTCCCTCCATTTTAGGCGCACTGCCCTGCTATGCGCGCCGGAGGGCGGCAGAGCCGTACGCTAATACTTTTTTACTACAAGCGCCTTTTCCAGCGCCTCAAAATTCTGGATAGCGCTTTCTCCCAGCTTCAGCGAAACGCCGGTATAGAGAGTGTCGATGATCGTGAGTTCCGCCATCCGCGACGCTATCGCGTAGGTCCGGTACCTCGTCTCCTGCGAGTGGGTATAGAGGCGGATGTCGGCCAGCTTCGAAACCGGCGATATCCCGTTGCTCGTGAGCGATATGACCGTCGCCCCGTTTTCTTTCACAAACCGGATCGCGTCGGCCACGTCGCGGGAGCTGCCGGAATGGGAGATCGCCATCACGACATCCTCCTTACCCAGGGAGGCCATCGCGATCATCTGCATATGGTCGTCGGTGTAGGCGCTCACGTTGAGGCCGATCCGCAAAAACTTATGCTGAGCGTCCATCGCGATCGCGCCGGAGTTGCCGTTGCCGATGACGACTATACGCCGCGCGCGGCAAAGCACCTCTATGCACCTCGCCACCGCGGAGGCGTCAAGCGCCCTCTGCGTCATCGTCATCGTCTGGATGGCGCTGGAAAATATCTTGTCGATGATCACCTCCGCCGAGGAATCGGCGTTTAGATCTTCGTGGATCTTTTCCTGCGGCGAGACCAGCTCGCGCGCGACTCCCACCTTCAGGGCCTGAAACCCCGAATACCCCAGCTTCGTGCATACCCGGGTGACGGTGGCCTCGCTGGTCCCCGCCAGCTCCGCCAGCTCGGTGATCGAGGCGTAGATTAGTTTTTCCTGGTTGTCCGCCATGTACTCGACCGTCTTCCGCTCCTTTTTGGAAAGGGAATCCAGCTTTTCCTGTACCCGGCTGTAAAAAGCGCCGCTAGTAGATTTTTCTCTCATGTCCGTTGGCTCCGTTTTCTATACTATGTATTTATCGTCCGTTATCCCAATTTTACATATTTGAAGATTCAGGAGCAAACTAAATTTACCTCGGCGCGGTATTAAATTTATAAAAGATCCTCCACATGCCCAGGCTGGCCGGGAACTGTGAGCATTTCCAGCGCCTTTTCCACATAGCGGCGGCGACAGGCCTTTTCGTCCGCCGGGCTGAGGTTGGGGTTGCCGACGGGGCAGGTGATGGCAAAGCCGCGCAGTATACGCGAAGCGCCCACGGAACCGGCGATATCGACCACGGCGCAGATCTGCGTCACCGGGATGCCAACACGCTCTATCTCCTTGACAATCGTTGACCCGCAACGAGTGCTCGTGCCTCAGGTGGAGGTGAGGATGGCGGCGTTGACGCCCTTATTCAGCAGCTCGGCGGCGTTTTGCCGCCCGATATCCTGCGAGGCGGCTACCGAGGCGCAGTTTCCCGTCGCCACGCAGACCTCCGGCTCCAGCGCTCCGAGTTTTCCCGCCGAAACCTCTTCGCGCAGCACGTCCACGGGGAAGAGGCGGCAGGGATCTTCAAGCACCCAGGTGCCGTCATAGCCGCTGTGGATGACGAAATGAGGCTCCGCCACGAGCCTGTCCCAGTCGTAATGGCCCCAGGTGGTGCTGCCGTTGGGTTTCAGCTTGTCGGGATTTTGTTCGGGGATAAGGCCTCCGTCTGAGACAAGGGCCAATTTGACTCCGCTCAGATCGGTTACCGGCGGCGCCGGCTCCACGTTATCGAAATTCGGAGGCAGCAGCTCGCTGACAAAGGGCTCCCCTTTTATCTTTTTCATCAGCATATCGATGGCGCGCACGGCGGCGTTGTCCGGCTGTTCCTCGTTGAGGATCACGTCGCGGATCATATACCCCTCGGAGGCGGCGCTGCCGATATGCTCCCCCGTCAGCAGCCGCAGCCCGATGCCCGCCATCACGGGGGCGGCTTTGCGCAGCTGCGAGGACATTATCCCGGTCCGCACGATGTAGGTATCCTTACGGTAAAGCTCGACGGCGGGGTTCTCCGGGAACATGCCGGTGACCGTGGGGATATGCAGCTCGCGGCCTACCGCCGAAGCCATGCAGCCGCAGCTGATGCCGTAGCGCCCGGCGTTAAAAGCCGGCCCAGCGATAAACAGGTCGGGTTTCAGCGCGCGTACCAGCGCCAGCCCCTCGGCCGCGCCGCGCTCCGTGTCTTCCGCAAAATAGTTGTCGCCGCAGATGACCGTCCCCACCACCTCACAGCGCTCCCGCAAAAGTTCCTGGAAGAGCCTCGCGGGGCCGACGGCCTCCTGCTTGACGCTGAAGCCGACGTGGGCCATTTCTTCGCCGCCGATTTGTCCGAAGAATTGATTTATATAGCAGACTACCCGCCATTTTTTTTGTTCCATAACGCAGCGCCTCCTCTAGTAATCCACAGCCATCCCGTAGGAAAAGCCCACCTGGCTCATCAGCCCCACCTGTTTCATATAGGTTGAGCGGACCCGCCCCTTCGCGGGGTCCCCGGTCGCTATCTTGTGGCCGCCGATGACGCCGTCGTCGCCGCTCAGGTAAAGAGCATCTTCCGGGCCGCCCAGCAAAGTCTCGACCGCAGGCAGTGAGAAGTTGTGATAATAGGTGCCGGAACATACGATCGAATTGACGTTATGGTCACTGATCATACATTCGACGCCGAGGTTGCTCCTTCCGTTTAGTATCTGAATGATGGGAACGGCCTTGATGCCAAGCTTTTCCGCTTCGCTCGCGATCGCCCCCACGCACAGGGTCGAGGCGCCGCCGACCCCCTTGGTGATGATGGCGCCGTCGGCGTGAAATACCTCTTTGAGCAGGCTTGCCGCCATCTTTGAGACCAGATTGCGGTGCTTGGCCTCCACCGAGGTGACGGTGATCACCACGCCCGCGAAATTCAGCTCTTTGCCATGACGCCGCATCAGCTCGATGATGACGGGATGGTTCTGTATCTCATAGGTCGTGACGCAGCGGAAACCGCCGCATGGTGAGATCGCCCTGTCAAGCACCTCCGTGGGCTGCATGATCAGCGGCAGCGTATCCGGGACGGCATTGCCGTAAAGCATCGGCTCCCGGTAATTTTGCGTATCATACTGCTTTGAATAGATCTGATAGACATAGGCGACATTGGGCAGCCCCGGATGCCGCTCGCTGTTGTCAAAGGTTTCGCTATTGTCGGCGGCCTGCTCCCGCGTCGCCTTCGCGAGCATCACGCTCGTTTTGAAACCCACGCGACGCAGCGCCTCGCGGTACTCGCGAAAATCGGCGTCGGCCGGCGTCATCGGTTCAATGACGAGCATGGGCATCTTCGCGTAGGGATTTATCTCCGCGCATTCGCCGCTCATATCGAACGATCCCCATTTTCTTGACCAGTATGTGTCATTCTGGCAGAGGACGATGCCCATCCCCTCGACGGCGCGCGTCACGCCGCCGCCCGCGATCTCATAGTCATCCGTCAGTACGCCCGGCCAGTCAATATTATCCGACATCTTGCAGCGGGGCTGTACGACATCGACAACATTGATGATACGCGTGGAGTCGCCGGGACGGGCAATGTCGATCTTCAGGGTGTCAAAGCAGGGCTCGCCCGCGGCGAATGCCAGGATATCCTCTTTGCTTACGTAGAGTACGCCGTCGCGCAGGCAGGTAGACTTGCCGAATTGCAGATCTTTAATACGAATCGTTTCAACCGTTAATTTCATCAGTATGAATCTCCTTTTATATTAAGCGCCCATCAGCAGATTAGGCACGAAGGTGACTATCGGCGGGAAGAACCACATCAGCAGCATTACGGTGAGGATGATGAGGACGACGGGTACCGTATAGCTGATCGCCTGCCGGAATGTCGCGCCCGCGATATTCATCGACAGGAAGAGATATAGTCCAACCGGCGGCGTCAGCGCGCCCACGACCGTGGAGATTGAGAAGAGCACGCCGAAGAGCAGCGGATCGACTCCCAGGTGCATCACGATCGGGTAGACAGTGGGCAGGACGACCGCCGTGGCCGCGAGCGTCTCCATGAAGCAGCCGATTATCAGCATCATGACGATGATGATAAACACCAGGACCGCCGGGTTGTGCGTGATCGAAAGCAGGAATTTCTCAACCATCGGCGTGACGTTTTCGCGCGCGAAAATATAGGAGTAGATGTTCGAGATACCCATGATCATCATCAGCATCGCCGACGATGAAGAGGCCCTTTTGAATACCCCCAGCATATCTTTAAGCTTCAGCGTACGGTAGATAAAGAAGCCGCAGATCAGCGCGTAGACACAGGCCACAATGCTGGATTCCGTCGCCGTGAAGAAGCCGGTGACCACGCCCGCGAGGATGATGACCGGCGTGATCAGCGCGAAAAAGGACTTTAAAAAGGCCCGCCATACCGACCCGAGGCTGAAACGCCCGCTGCCCTGGTCGACGTTGTACTTCGTCGCGTACCAATAGCACATCACCATCAGGCAGAAGCCGATCAGAATGCCGGGCATCAGGCCGCCGATAAAGAGCCTGCCCACGGAGAATCCCGTCAGCGAGGCGTAGACGATCATATTGGTGCTTGGCGGGATGATCGGCGCCAGCGCTCCGGAGCCCGCGATCATCGAGGCGATGAACCCTCTGTCGTACCCCTCTTTGTTAAGCTCAGGCACCGTCAGAGTGCTGATCGCGCTCATTGTCGCCGCGCCGGACCCGGAGATGCCGGCGAAGATCATATTCGCCAATACGGAGACCATCCCCATGCCGCCGCGTATCTGCGCAACGCAGGCCCGGCAGAAATCAAGGATACGCGTGGAGAGGTTGGCGGCTCCCATGATCTCCCCGGCCAGAATGAAGAGCGGCCCCGCCATCAGCGAAAAGGAATTCATGCCGCGAATGGCCTGCTGTACGGCCATAAAGGCGGGAATCTCGCTGCCGAACATAATCGCCAAAAGCCCGGAGAGACCGATCGCAAAACATACCGGCACTCCCAGCACCAGAAAAATCAGCAGGGTTATCAGCGCAATGGCAATCATCTATCTTTCCCCTTCCCCGTATTGTCTTGCCAGCTTGGGAATGGCGCTGGCGTAAGAGCAGAGCATCATGACGATTCCCAGAGGAACCGCCGCGTATATGTAGGCGTAGGGAATGCGGATGGCGGCTCCCAGCGAATTAAAGCTCTTCGAGACCAGAACGATCGATCCCGGAAAAAACATGATCAGAAATACGACGCAGATCAGCCTGCCGATGATAAACAGCACCGCGCGCGCCTTATTGTTTTTCATAAAGCTGATGACGATATCCACCGACACATGGGCGTCCGCCCTCACAGTCAGGGCCGAGCCGATAAACGTCAGGTAGATGCCGCAAAAACGCATGGCCTCTTCGGTCCACGGCGGCGACGAATGAAGGATAAAGCGGCCAAAAACCTGCAGGCTGCCGAAGATCAAAATCAGGATGAACATCAGCGCGCAGAACCATACCTGGATATTCTCGATTATTCTGTCTATTTTTATCAATGTTTTCATCTTTATTGACCTCATGTCTCGGTAAGGGCGCCCTCCGCGCGGCAAACGCACGCGGAGGCATCCCGTCTTGATCGATAGGTTAAATCTTCCGCTGCAACATAAAGGGCGGTTAACTGTTCAGCGACAGCATCTTCTTGATGAGGCCGCCAAGCTTGTAATTTTTCTCATACTTGTCGTATATCGGCTGGCAGGCGTTCTTCATCCTGTCGCGTTCCTTCTGCGATATATCGTTGATCTTCACGCCGGCCGCCGCCATCGCCTTCTCTGCTGCGTTGTCCGAAGCCTGGCGGTTCTGCAGCTGCTTCTTCTGGCTCTCAAGCGCGCTCTTCTGGATTATATCCTGCAGGTCTTTGGGGATGGAGTCCCATTTATCCTTATTGATAAATACGCAGTATATGGCGCCCAGGTGGCCGATCTTGGAGAGGTATTTGGCCTGCTCCTGCAGGTTCTGATTTACCAGCCCCGTGACGTCGGCTTCGACGGCGTCGGCCACGCCCTGCTGGAGAAGCGTATAAGCCTCGCTCCACGCGGAGGTGACGGTGCTCGCTCCGAGGCAGTTCCAGATATCGACGTAGAGCGGCGTTTCGGCGGTGCGCATCTTAACGCCCTTAATATCCTCAAGACGGGTTATCGGCTTCGTCTTGAGCAGGGGCTGGCGGATGCCGTTGGAATAGGTCATCAGCAGGCGGACATTGGAGTCCTTGAGCATCTTCGGCACCTCCTGCGCCACTATGCCGTCTATAAGTTTGGCCTGTGTGGCAAGGTCCTTGGTGAGGAAGGGCATGTTGAACACGGCGAGCTGGGGAATATTCAGCGCCGCGGCCCAGTCGGCGGTGTCACAGCAGGTCATGTCAAGCGTTCCCATCGTCACCTGCTCCATCATTTCGCGCGCGGAACCGAGCTGGCTGGACGGATAAATATTGACCTTGACCTGACCGTTGGAGCGTTTCTCCACCATCGCTTTGAACTCTTCGGGGGCGATAGCCAGCGCATGTCCTGGGTTCTGGATGTGCCCGAACTCAAGGGTGACCTTCGCCTTCGCTTCGCTGACGGAGGCCAGCATGCCGGTAAGTAACAGAACTGACAGGACGAGACAGAGCTTCTTCTTCATAAAAAATTCCTCCTCATTTATTTGCTGCTGCTTTTGCTTTGTACTTTTTACCTAAAGCGTCGGCGGCCACGATAGCCGCGTATACCCGTTCGGCGTTCACCAGAAAAGGTTCCTGATGTACAAGAGGGCCGCTGGCCGTCTTCTCCGCGATCGCCGTGATCTTTTCCGGCGCCGCTTCGACGCCGAGATCCGCCAGCGTCACGGGCAGGCCGACGGCGGCCATGAAGTTCATGACCTTATCCACGACGGCGGCATCGCTGTTTTCCAGCACAAGCTGACAGACGATGCCAAAGGCCACCTTTTCCCCATGCAGATATTTATGGGTCTCCGGCAGAGCCGTGAGACCGGAATGGATGCCGTGAGCGGTGGCCAGGCCGGTATTGAGAAAGCCGAGGCCGCTGAGCAGCGTGTTCGCCTCGATGACGTTTTCCAGCGCTTCGGTGACGACGCCGAGCTCAAGCGCCGCCAGCGCGTTGAGTCCGTCTGCGAAGAGGATATCCCAGCTCGCCTTGGCAATGGCCATGCCCGCCTTGCTGCGGCGGTAGCCCGTACCGATATAATTGGGGGAATCGGAGGCGTCGACGGCCTGAGCTTCAAGCCAGGTGGCCAGAGCGTCGCCCATGCCGGCGATAAAAAGCCGGCGGGGGGATTTGGCGATTATTTCACTGTCAACAAGCACAAGGTCGGCGTTCTTTTTCACCTTGCGCGAACCGATGTATTCCCCGCCGGGAGTATAGATGACCGCGATCTCGCTCACCGGCGCGTCCGTTGAGGCGGAAGAGGGCACGATGATCAGCGGCATATTCATGGCGTTGGCGCATAATTTCGCCGTATCCAAAGTCTTTCCGCCGCCGACGCCGACAAAGACGCGGCCATCCTGCTCTCTGGCGATGGCGCCGATCCTGCCGATCTCTTCGTCGCAGCACTCTCCCTGGAACTTTATTGAGGTAAATTCTCCGCCGTCATAGGCGTTTTCCAGCTGTGCGTTCAGCTCCGGATACAGAAAGCCGTCGATCAGAACGCAGGCCTTTCCATAAGGCGCGGTATACTGCGGCAGCCGGCTGAACTCATCCGGCCCCTGCACATAACGCAAAGGACTTCCAAAGGCTCTTGTGGTGGAACTTAGCATAATCTTCGAGTAGGCCGCATAGGCAAACTCTTGCCCCCTTCATTATTTAGTTTTAAGATGGAATAGGTATTTCTCAATTAAAACAATATTTTTAAAAATAATTTTCTATAATCCATAAGTGCTTAAACAGCATAAATCATACTATAAGCATATAAAATACATGCTTATCGCCCCTTTTATTTACACAAAACCCTCTTAACACAAAATATTTTTAAAAAACATTAAACATTCACTAGTTTGATTATATTATATATGAAAATTATTTTCAATATATTTTTACGATATATTCACACATTCTTTGCAGCTTTCTGTTACGCCGGTATAAAAAAGGGCGGAGGGCTGACATGAGAAGCGTCAGGCACCGCCGACGCTCGCTATTGCACAAGAATAAAATATATTTGCCGGAGATGGGCTGAGGCAGCCACGTCCGTTATGACGACAAAGATCGGAGATTTGAAGAATATGCTTTTGGCTGCGGATAAGAAAAAGACGAAGGTTTTAACAGATTGTACCGGACGTATCTGTAAGGGGCGCGGACCGCGGAACGGTGCATTGAGAGATACCGCCGCCAGGCTGGGGCGCGGCGGTCTTAAAGATAAAAGAACGTCATATAAAAGAGAGGGGCGGCCTGTCCGCCGCCCCTCCCCGTCAGGCAAAGATCTTTATCAGTACGTTTATCACTATCACATTTACAATGTCTATGAAGAAAGCTCCGACCGCCGCTACGGCAAAGAAGGCATCGGGGGCTATTCCGTACTTGGCGCAGACGGCCTCCATGTTGGCAATCGCGTTCGGCGTGGCGCCAAGGCCGAAGCCCGTATGCCCCGCCGTGATGACGGCTGCCTGATAGTCGCCGCCTGTAAGACGGAACGTCACGTAGTAGGCGAAGAGGATCATCAGCACGACCTGGAAGGCAAGGATGGAGAACAGAGGCGCCGCCAGGCCGCTCAGGGCTGTAAGGTCCACGGACATCAGCGCAAAGGCGAGAAAGAAGGAGAGGCAGGCGCCGCTGATGTGGTTGACGATCCTGGGATTGACGCGAAGCAGTCTCACGTGGTCCCCGGTGTTGCGGATCACCATTCCGGCGACAAGGGCGAGCGCGTAGGCAGGCAGCAGGATGCCGCGCGTCCCAAACCATTCGCTTAGCCACATGCCGAGCCCAACGGCGAAGGTTATCTGGAAGACGGCCATCAAAATCGAATGGGTATTTATCTCCTCGCCGGTATCCCCAAAGCTGAAGACGTCAGGGATCATCTCTTTACGATAATTTTCGCCGTTGACCTCTTTCGCCAGCGATTGTCCCTTGATAAGGCGTTCGGCGATCGGCCCGCCGAGCAGCGACCCCGCGAGTACGCCGAAGGTGGCGCAGGCAATCGCCGTGGCCTGAGCGCCCTGAAGGCCGAAGACCCTTTCAAGCTCGTCGGCAAATACAAGTCCGGTTCCATGGCCGCCTGTCATCGTCGCGGAACCGGCGAGAACAGATAGCATCGGATGAAGGCCGGAGAATTTACCGATCACGATCGCCGCGGCGTTCTGCAGTACCAGCAGAAGGCAGGCCGCCAAAAGCAGGTTGAAGGCCGCCGAACCTCCCTTTTTGAGCAGCGCGACGCTCGCGCCGAGGCCGATCGTGGTAAAGAAGGCGATCATAAAGGGTTCCATAAGGGTAAGGTCAAACTCAAAACCTACCCTGGAGGTCAGCAGGAGCCTGAGTACGGCAAAGAGCAGTCCGCCGACGACCGCGGGCGGTATGTTGTAGCGTATGAGGAACTTTACGCGGCGGCAGAGCGTCACGCCCAGCCAGTAAAGTACCGAGGCGAAGGCCATCGTCTGAATGAAGTCCATCTTTACCATAAAAATATCCGCCATCTCTTATCCCTCCCTTAAAGAAATGCCACGAAGCTCTGTATGACTATGGCGTTCACAATGTCGATGAAGAAGGCCCCGACTATAGAGACGACAAAAAAGGCGCGCGGCGCGGGGCCGTAGTTGCTCGTGATCGCGTCCATATTGGCAATGGCGTTCGGTGTGGCGCCGAGGCCGAAGCCGCAGTGTCCGCCTGAAATGACGGCGGCGGTATAGTCGCGGCGCATCACGTTGAAGGTGATAAAGTAGGCGTAGAATCCCATCAGCAGCGTCTCTCCGAGCAGGATCAGCGCCATCGGCCCGGCGAGGTCCGCAAGCTGCCAGAGCTTGAGCGACATCAGCGAGAGCGCTAGAAAGAGCGAAAGGGCGACGGCGCCGATCGTGTCGGCGAGCCGCAGGTGTACTTTGTACCATCCGCTCATGTCGCTCAAATTACGGATGAAGATACCGACGAAGAGGGCGCAGAGATAGGTCGGAAGCTGTATCCCTACCCTTATGAGCTCCTCATAGATAAAGGCGCCGACGCTCATCGCAATCGTGATCTGCATCAAAGTCGTCATCAGCACCGAGGCCGACACGGGGCCGTCGGAGGCGGGGTCGAGCGTTTCGTCCACCGTCTCGTAGGTCATTTCGTCGGGGTTGAGATGCGATTTAGAGAGATGGTTGCGCTCTATCAGGCGCCGCGCCACCGGACCGCCGAGGATCGACCCCATTACAAGGCCGAAGGTGGCGGCGGCCATCGCGAGCTCCATGCCGCCCGCAAGCCCGTATTGTTTCTCAAATAGGTTGGCGTAGACCGCGCCGGTACCATGGCCGCCGGACATCGTAATGGACCCGGCCAGCATTCCCAGCAGAGGATGTATCCCCGTAGCGTATGAGAGGGCGACGGCGATCACATTCTGGAGAAGCACCAGCACGGAGGCGACGATCAAAAAGATAAAAACCTGCGGTCCGCCCTGCTTCAGCATCTTGAAGCTGGCGGCAAGACCGATGCTGGTAAAGAATGTTATCATCAGAGGATCTTTGACGACCATGTCAAAGTTGAAGGAAAAGCTGTCTTTGAGCGCCCAGCTGGCAAGCGCGAAGATCACGCCGCCGATCACCGGTGCGGGGATATTGTACTTGCTGAGGAAGAATATCCTTTTCCGGAGAAACATGCCAAGCCAGAGAATGGCTGTGGCAAAGGCCACTGTCTCGACAAGGTTAAAGTGAAGCTCTGTCATCGTTTACACATCTCCTGTCCGAGGGAGGCGGCGCCGATCACCGCGGCTGAACCTCCGATTTCTGAATTTTTCAAAATAAAGACAGCTCTGAAGGGGACGGGAAGATATTTCTCGATCCTCACCCGCAGCTCGTCCGCAAGTCCGGCGGCGTGGCTCATGCCGCCGCTGAGGATGACCGCCTCAGGGTCCAGCGTCACCGCCAGTGATGATATTCCCCGCGCCAGCGCCTCAAGCGCGGGCTCAAGCAGCGCGGCGGCCTCCGTATTGGTATGGCGCATCTCCCATACCTCGCGGAATATTGGCGGCAGTCCGGCGGCGCCTGCGCGCCGCTCTATCCAGTCGGCGGAGGCCGACTCTTCAAGGTGTCCCCTGCCGCCGCAGCCGCAGCGGCAGAGCAGCGGATCGCCGCTCACCGCCATGTGGCCGCACTCCGCCGCCATCCCGTGCGCGCCGGTCAGCAGTCTGCCGTTCGCGACAATGCCCGCGCCGATCCCGGTGCCGAGGGTGAGCACCACATAATCGCGCATTCCGCGCGCCGTTCCGGCGGCGCCCTCTCCGAGCGCCGCGCAGTTCGCGTCGTTTTCCAGGCGAACATCGGCCCTTATACCGCGCGCCTTTAGGTTCGCCGAGATTATTTCTCCCAGGACGACACCGTCGCAGTCCGAGAAATTGGTTAGCCGTAGTATCCGGCGCCGTTCCCCGTCGACGAAGCCGGGAATGCCGATCCCGACAAAGCAATCATCTCCGGGAGCGGCCCAAAGCAATATAAGCTCCTCCAGCACATGGATGACGCTAAGGAGATCCCTGCTTTCAGGGGTGGGGACGGTCACCGTGGAGAGGACCTGCGGCGCCGCTCCGGAAAAATCGACGGAACCGGCCGTTATCGTATGCCCTCCAAGGTCAATCCCTATCTTCTTCATCAAAAGTCGCTGAGCGTCGCCGCGGCGCACTCCATCACGGAGTAGAGGAAGCGGCGCAGTTCAAGCGCATCTTCCGTCTCAAAGCGCAGGGTACGCGCCGCCGTCCGCACCGCGCCGGGAACCAGCGAAGCGGCGTCGGTCTGCAGGGTGTTCATCAGCGTCACCTCAAGCAGATAAGGGGCTTCCGGCGCGAAGGGACGGCACTCGCCTTTTTTCAGCCGCGCCATCGCCTTTTTTACTCCGGAATATATCAGTTCGGCCGTGTTTTCCGGCGTCAGGCAGAGCGCGGCTGCCCGCCCCAGCCCCTCTTTGACGGAGCAGGTCACAAGCTCCGGCCCCAGCAGACTTTCCGCCTCCATGCAGAGGGCGTCGTCGCCGCTGACCATAACTACCGGCACGCCGAGCGCGCCGCAGAGGAGTGCGTTGACGCCGGTCTCCCCCATCTTGCGTCCGTTCACGCTGAGGCTGTAGATAGTATGCTGGTCAAAGGTGTGGTCGAGCACCGCCTTCTCCGTACCGGCCATCGCGTGATATCCCAGGAATATCGCGGCGTCGCAGCCCCGCGCGCCCTCGACCATGCCAAGCAGCTTTGGCGTTCCCGTTATCAGCTGCACTTCGCCGCCAAACTTCGCGATATCGAGGTTAGTCATCGTGCAGTGCGAATCGTTTATGACGACACACTCGGCGCCGGCCTCCAGCGCGGCCCTCACCGCGGCGTCGGCGTCGGCGGCCTGCATCGCACGGCCAAAGAGGTACTGCGGCTTCGTGCAGTCCACCTGCGCGGTGCTGACTACCCCTGTAGAGCCCTCCATATCCGAGCTTATGTATATTTTCATATGGCGGCCCTCCACTTATCAAGGAAACCGGCGTCGGCCACCAGCGGCCTTCCAACGCCGATAAGGTCGCAGCACCCGTCCACAAGCAGCTTCTCCGCGCTTTCGATGCCGCGGATGCCGCCCGTGCATTCCACGGGTACCTTTCCGTCCACCGCCTCCCTTATCGCCGCGGCGTAGGGGGCGAAGTAGGAGCCGTTCGTCCTGTCCATTCCATAGCCGCATAGGTTGCCAGATACGCTGATCAGATCAACGCCGAGCGCCGCGAGTTCGCGGGCGACTGGGACGGTATCTTCCACAGTGAGGCCGTGCGGTTTTTCGTCGGGTAGGGTATCCGCCGCCCCAAGACGTACGGAGACGACCGCGTTGGGCAGCGTGCGGCGCACGGCGTCGGTTATCTCGTAGAGGAAGCGGGCGCGCCTGTATCCGCTGCCGCCATAGGCGTCGTCACGGAGATTCGTCAGCGGGCTCAGAAACTGCCCCGCGAGGTAGCCGTGCGCGGCGTGTATCATTACGCCGTCATATCCAGTCGTCCGCACAAGTCTTTTGGCGGCGGCGGCAAAGTCTTCAACAATCTTTTTTATCTCCGGCAGGGAGAGTTTTTCCGGCTCAGTCGAGAGTTTGTTCCACACCTTCCCCACCCTCACGCCGGAGGGCGAGAGGCAGCGGAATCCCTCAAGCCCGAAGACACCGTCGCTTGAGATATTCGCCCCGCCGTGACTTATCTGGGCGACGGCGGTCTTACCGCCATTTTTGATCAGCTCCGCGATCTTCGCGTGCGCCGCAGCCGCCTCGTCGCTGTCGACGAGAAATTGTTCCGGCCGCACGCGCCCTGTGGGGTTAACCGCGTGGTGTTCCACATTGACGAGAGCAACGCCTGAGGCGGCTATTTTTCCATAAACTTCGAGCGACCGTTCCGTTGGCAGCCCGTCGACGCCGCTGGAAAGCGAGGCCAGCGGGGCGGCGCAGAGACGGTTTTGAAGCCGCTTTCCCCTAATTTCAAAGATGTCAAAAAGCATCCGTCATCACCTCTCCTGATCTATCGAACCATTAAGGCCGCCGCTGACGCGGCGGCCTGCATGCTAAACGTTGAAACGTATTTCTATCATATCCCCGTCTTTTACGATGTATTCCTTACCCTCGAGGCGGAGCACGCCAGCCTTGCGGCACTCGTCAAACGAGCTGTTATATTTCATGTAATCGTCGAAGGAGACCACCTGCGCGCGGATAAAGCCGCGGGCAAGGTCCGAATGTATCGTTCCCGCCGCGTCGACCGCCGTATCGCCGTCATGCAGCGTCCAGGCCCGCACTTCGTCCGGACCGGAGGTGAAGAAGCTAATGAGGCCAAGTACGCGGTAGGCCTCTTCGATGAGACGTTCGCGTCCCGGCTCGGTGATGTTGAGTCCCTCGGTGAACTCCGCCGCCTCTTCGGGTGAAAGGTCCATTATATCCATCTCCAGACTGCCGTAGAGCGTGCACAGCTTCGCGCCGTGCTCTTCGGCCCGCTTTTTAAGCGCCTCCCATTTCGGGATCTTGGATTCCTCGTTCTGGCTTTCGTCGAGGTTGAGCAGAATTATCTGAGGCTTCAGCGTGACGAATGAGAAGCCGCGAAGCTGCCGCCACTCCTCCGGCTTCAGCTCGATACTCGAAAGCGGCCGCTCCTCCATGAGGCAGTCATAACACTTTTCAAGCAGCGCCTTTTCCTTATCTTCGTCGGAGGTCAGTTTTTTCTTCGCCCGAAGTTTGCCAAGGCGGTTCTCAATGACGGCAAGGTCGCGGAAGATGAGCTCGTTGTCCAGAATATCCCAGTCGCGCACGGGATCGACCGACCCCTCCGGGTGTTCCACGCCTGGGTTGCTGAAGCAGCGTATCACCTGAATGAGGGCGTCGGCGTCGGCGACGAAGGAGAGGAAGGCGTTGCCGAGTCCCTCGCCCTTTCCCGCGCCGCGCGAGAGTCCGGCCAAGTCCACAAACTCCACCTGCGCAGGCGTCTCTTTGCGCGGCGAGTTGATTCTTACAAGCTCGTCGAAGCGTTTGTCAGGAACGGAGACGATGGCCTTGTTGGGGTCAGTCTTCCCCCCCGCGTAAGGTTTTACTTCCGCACCGGCCCTTGTTATCACGTTAAATATTGTAGACTTTCCGCTCAGCGGCAGTCCAACGATCCCACAATGCAGCATCTATATCAACTCCATATTTTTTTATTATTATACTTCTTTGCAAGAGTTTACTATAATTGAGATGTCCGGGCAATTGAGGAGGAGATTTTTTATCTTACGTACAAACCGTAAATTGACCGATTTTATATCTGCCTATCTTTATTAGGATAAGTGCCCGGAGGGGATGTTTTTGTCTAAAACTCGGCTGTTCAAAATAGCTGTCGTATGCTTTTTCTTCGCCCTTGCCATGGCCGTCTGTCATCCTGCCGAGCTCCGGGCCACGGAAAAGATTCGTGTCGGCTTTTTCCCGTTGGGAAGGTTCCAGTATATCGACGAAAACGGCGCCGCCGCGGGATACAACATTGATTATCTTTCCAAGATAGCCGATATCACCGGTTGGGAGTATGAGTTCGTCCCCTGCGGAAATTGGGTGGAGGCCACCGCGCTGCTGGAGAGGGGGAAGATCGATCTGCTCGCTCCGGCGCAGAAGATCCCTGAACTTAAAGAAAAATTTGCCTATACCGCCTACCCGATGGGAATGGAGCTCGCCGCCATCTACGCTCTCAAAGAGCGGGACGATCTGGTATACGAAGATATAGACACCCTAGCCAAGCTGAGATACGGCGCGGCCAGGAACTCCACCTTCACCAGCAAATTCATCGAGCACGCGAAGGAATATAATATATCGCCGGACATCACGTATTACAACAACACGACGGAGCTCTTCGACGCCCTCCACGCGAAGAGGGTCGACGCGATTGTCAGTAATATCATGTTCTATGACGACAGTCTGAAGATACTGGGGCGCTTCGCGCCGCTGGCCGTCTATTACATCACCGCCAAAAGCAACAACACGCTGCTGAATAAGCTTGACGACGCGATATACCGTATGGAGGTAAACGACCCGACATTCGACGGCGGGCTCTTACAGAAGCATTTCCCTCATTATAAGAACACCATCTTCAACTACGACGAGTATCTCTTCATAAAAAATGCGCCGCCGATCAGGATAGCCTACGAGACCGACAGGGCGCCGCTCTCCTTTACAGGCAGCGACGGAAAGTTCCATGGCGTTCAGCGGGATATTCTTGATGAAATATCGCGGATCAGCGGTCTTAAATTCGTCTATGTGCCCTGCCGGCGGGAGCAGATGGAGCTTACATATCTGGAAGAGAACAAGGTGCGCGTCATGAGCGGAGTCCGTTACTGCCGGTTCAGCGCGCAGGCAAATAGGCTGCGTTTCAGCATTCCCTATTTCTACTCGGGCAATATTATCGCGGGCATCGACCCGCTGAAGTACACCGGACGGGAAGAGCTGCGCCTTGCGATGGTAGAGGGCGCCGCCTCCCTCAAAGAGAGCGTGGCGGCCAAGTACCCGAAGTTCAAGATACAGACCTACGAAAATACGGAACAGGCATTCAGCGCCGCCGTCAGCGGCGAGACCGATTTCGTCATTGAAAACCGCTACGTCGCCGAACCATATTTCGTTAAGCCGAAATTCCGCAGCCTGAAGATACTCTCTTTGACGATGATCGAGGAGCCATATTCACTCGCGACACTCGTTTACTACGTGCCGACGGACGATGAAAAAGACTGGAACTCCGAGACATTCATATCCATAATAAACAAGTCGATCGAACAGCTGGACCCGCAAAAAATAAGCGCCTCCGTGATCAACAGAAGCGCCGAAAATATATACAAATACACGCTGGACGATTTCATCTACCAGTACCGCTGCCAGCTCGTCATCCTGCTCGCCGCCGCGGGGGCCGCCATTGCCCTCCTTCTGGCGCGCAGGTTAAAGAGAGGCAAAATTATTTAACGGATATCCCCTGGTATTCAGTCTTTTTTATTTTGATGAGACCACTGGAGACCTTATCCTCAAGCTCGTCTATACGTTTGCGTACATCAAGGGGGACGTTTTGCTTCGTCTCGCGCGTCCACGTCGAAATATCGATACATTCGTCCTTCAGCCCAATCGAAAAGCGATCTTTGGGAAGGTTATCCTGCAAAAAATTTTCTATTACCTTATAGATCACATGGCCGCTGCGTTTGACGACGCTGGTCAGCACCATCTCGGGGAATTCGCTCTCCAGCTCCGTATCGACGCCGATCGTCCAGTAGCCGCCCTCCTTTGCCCTCTCTATCACACCGATGCCGGCGTCGCCGTTGACGCAGAAGATTATATCCGCACCGGCGCGCTTTAGCTTCATCGCCGCCCCAGCGGCCTTTGCCCGGTCATAGAAGTCATTAGTATATTCGTAGAGTACCTTGATATCCGGATTTACATACCAGGCCCCCGCGATATATCCCTGTTTGAACCGCTCGACTGGGGGAACGTCCTCTCCAAGGATGATGCCGATCTTCTTCTCATCGTTGACACGCTCCACATCTTCACGCGTGGTCATCATAGCGGCCAGGGCGCCGGCGAGAAATCCGCCCTCCTCCTCGCGAAAGACAATCTCCGTGACACCGTCTAAATTATTCGTATCAAAGGTGAGGAACGAACAGGCAGGATATTCCCTCATCACCTCCGGCAGATATTTTATGTAGGCGATGGAGGTGATGATAACCAAATCCGACGCGGCGGCGGCCTCTTTGAGCAGCGGCAGCAGCTTCTCCTTATCGTCAAGAGCGTTATAGTATTTGGTGGAGAGCTTTTTACTCCCAAAGCGCACCTGAGCGTTCCGCATCCCCTCGAGACAGAGCCAGTTAAAACCCGAGGCGGAGGCTGTGTCCGATCCCTCCAGCATCAATGAGACCCGCTTCGGCGCCGCAAAGGCGGAGCATTCCATAAGCATCATCAGGATAAGCGCAGCCGGCAATATAAATTTTTTCATCAACAAACACACCCTTTCATAAAACCAAAAGAATATCTTTTTTATAAATTATCGCTATAATTATACCTTAGAAAGCGAACAGCTTGCGAACAGGCTTGAGAATTTAAGAGCAGCCGCGCGGGTATACGCCAATTAGCTATAGTTAACATATTCGTGGAGTTGAGCCTATAGATGAATCTTGTAGAGATGAAGAGCGGAGAGCGGGCTGTGATAAAGATGCTGCCGGAGGGAGAGGCGGCACAGCGCCTTGAGGCACTTGGCTTACGAAGCGGCAAGGAGATAGAAAAGATCTCCTGCATGCCCTTTGGCGGGCCGGTAACGGTGATGTTGGAGGGACGCCATTTTGCTGTGTCACACAGCATCGCGGAGCATATCGAAATAGAAAAGGCCGATTCCCTGTAGCCTTGGGACCGGCAGGGAGAATAGATGAGCTGTAAAGACTGTAAACTATGCCTTGATAAAAAAGGGACTAAGCGGGACGGGGCGCACTGCCATTCATCCGCTCAGACGGAGATAAAAAATCCCCACGCGGGGCAGACCGACGAATGCGGCTGCCGCAAACGTATGCGCATTTTTCTGATGGGGAATCCCAACGTTGGAAAGAGCGTATTTTTTTCGCGCCTCACAGGGGTGCACGCGCTCTCCTCGAACTATCCCGGGACGACAGTCGGCTTCACGCAGGGACTCATAAAACACAAAGATATCTGCGCCGACCTGATCGACGTCCCAGGCGCCTACACCCTGGACCCGACAAACGAGGCGGAGGAGATTGCGCGCCGCATCATCGAAGAGGGAGCAGACAAGGTCATACTCGTCATCGACGCGACGGCGCTTGAACGCAATCTCGTAATGTCACTGCAGGTGCTTTCCTATCACATACCGGTGATCGTCGCGCTCAACATGACAGACGAGGCCCGACACAAGGGAATACTGCTCAACGTGGAGAAACTTGAGGAAGAGCTCGGAGTTCCCATCTACCAGACGGTAGCGACGACGGGAAGAGGAATCAGCGACCTCGTTGACAACCTTGAACGGGCGCGGATCAGCCCGATAGAACCGATGACGAAGGAAGAACGCTGGCAGAAAATCGGCGAGATCATCGCCGGCGTACAGACGGTGACCCACCGCCACCACACCCTGCTTGACCGTATCGAGGACATTTCGGTCCACCCCGTGATCGGCGTACTGCTTGGTTTTTTTGTGCTCGCGCTGAGCTTCACTCTTATCCGCTTCGTCGGAGAGGGGCTTATAAACTACATCTTTGACCCGATCTTTGAAAACATCTGGCTGCCGCTGCTTGAAAAACTCAGCGGCGTATTCGGCGACGGGTACCTGCGCACGCTGCTGATAGGAAAACTCTTCGACGGCTCCATCGACCTCGAACAGAGCATGGGGGTGCTGTCGACCGGCTTCTACGTCGAGTTCGGGATGGTATTGCCCTACATCATCGCCTTTTACGCGGTGCTCTCCTTCCTGGAGGACTTCGGCTATCTGCCGCGCCTCGCCGTCGTATTCGACGCGCTGCTCCACCGCTTCGGCATCCACGGATACGCAATCATCCCCACTTTGCTCGGCTTCGGCTGTAATGTGCCGGGGATACTGGCTACGCGCGTTCTCGAGTCGGAGCGCGAACGCTTTATCGCGGCAACACTCATCTCCGTCGGCGTGCCCTGCGTATCGATACAGGCGATGCTCGCCTCGACGCTCGGAGGTTTCGGCATGCGGTATGTCGGCGCCGTCTATTTCATCCTCTTCGTCGTTTGGCTCATACTCGGACGCCTCATGCACCTGACGCTCTCCGGCTACAGCCCTGAGCTGATCGTGGAGATACCGCCCTACCGCCTGCCATCATTCAAGGCCTGGATGAGCAAGCTCTGGTTCCGCATCAAGGACTTCTTCTTTGAGGCGACGCCTCTCGTGCTCGGCGGCATTCTGCTCGTCAATATACTCGACACCATCGGCCTGCTGGAGTGGATCGGCAATCTTCTCGCGCCCTTCTTCCAAACTGTGCTTGGACTGCCAGCCGCCACCGCCGTACCGGTGGTGATGGGACTCTTCCGCAAAGATATCGCGATGGGGCTGCTCATTCCGCTCGACCTTACGGCACAGCAGATGCTAGTCGCCGTCATCGTCCTCTCCATGACCTTTCCCTGCATCGCGACATTCGTAGTCATGTGGAAGGAGCTCGGCGTCCGGCGCATGCTTCAGAGCAGCGCGCTTATGCTCTCAGCCGCGCTGATAACTGGCGCGGTGCTGAACCTGATCCTGAACGTGCTGTAGAAGGGGAAAAAATGACATTCGCACGCATCATCCGCGGTACGCTAATAACAGCAGCCATTCTGACAATGGCCGTTTCGCAGGCGGCGGCGGATGTGGTGGTCGGAGCGCCGGCCACGGCGGAGATCGGCCAGCCCTTCGTCATAACGATAGAGGTCTCCGGCGAAAAGATATCCGACGTCAGGTTTTCGTGGCAGAGGCACGAATCCTTGCTGGTCCCGGAAGATACCGTAAACGGGCAAAGGTTTTCCGTGCTGACCGGCACCGATTTGAAGAACGCCAAGCCTGGGCCCAGCCCGCTCTTCGTCACCTTCACCGCCGGCGGCAAAAGAGAAAAGATCGAACATTCAATAAAGCTGTCCGCGCGTAAATATCCCGTGGAAAAACTGGACGTCGCCCCCTCGAAGGTCACGCCGCCAAAGGAGCTCTCCGAGCGTATCGCGCGCGAGGCCAAGCTCGGGCGCGCCGCGATGCAGAGCGACAGCGCGGGACAGGCGCCGAAACTGCCGCTCGTGCGCCCTGTGCCCGGCAGCTTCAGCTCCATCTACGGCAAGAGCCGTTACTTTAACGGCGAATTCCGGGGCCGCCACGGCGGCGTCGACATGCGCGCTAAAGAGGGAACTCCAATCAAGGCGGCGGCGGACGGTACCGTAGTGCTGGCGGGAAACAACTTCTGGTTCGCGGGAAACTGCGTCTATATCGACCACGGAGCGGGATTCGTCACCTTTTACGGACACATGTCAAAGATAAATGTAAAAAAGGGTGACGTGGTAAAGGCCGGAGACATCCTCGGCCTCTCAGGCAAGACGGGACGCGTCACCGGCCCACATCTCCACTTCAGCACCGCTTGGCGCGGAGAGTTTTTCGACCCTGCCGCGCTGATGGAGAAATAGCAAATAGCGGCAGACCGGCAGCTACAGACCCCGGCACACCTCAAATATCATCTTCCAAAGCTTATCTTCATCAACGGAGAGCACGATGCGTGCAGACTGCGCCCCTCTGGGGGCGCCTCCTTTGAAGGCCAGCATCTGTCCGTAGGAGAGAGAATAGTCATCGTTGACATCGACCGGCAGGGTGATCTCTTCCGTAATTACCGTTGGGTCGATGATTATCGCGGAGACGATCGTGTCCCATATATAGGTGACATAATCCGGCTCTGTTTTGAATTTTTCATAGCGGAAATTACGGCGCACCATTTCAAGGAAGACGGGATTTTTTATATTCTCTTCCGTCTCAGCATATCTCTTGGCGGAAAGCTTCACCTTTTCGCAGACGTCGAGGGGCACGATTATCTGCTCTTTAAAAGGACTCCTGAGGGCGATCTTTGCCGCCTCCGGGTCGAACCAGCAGTTAAATTCCGCGGCAGGCGTCACATTGCCTTCCTGAAAGAAGGCGCCGCCCATATAGACGACACGTTTTACGAGAGGAACTATCTCCGGCGCTTTACGCACCGCCTCGGCGATGTTGCCGCAGGGACCGATCGCCGCAATTGTCACCCTGCCTGGATATTTCTTCACCTGCTCAATGATAAAATCTGCCGCATGTTCTCCGAGCGGGGCGGACTGAGGTTCAAGCCTATAGGTATTCTTATAGACGGCACGCCATGATTCGGGCCTGGGATATCCTCCCGCTCCCTGCCAGTTGTCACGCCCGAAACCGAAGAGCTCGCGTTCCTCCTTCATATTGGCGAGACGGCCACCGCGAAGCGGGTGATTAACTCCCATTGCTACCGGTATCGTCTCCGCCCTGCTTATTCCCTCCAGCTGGCGAAGAGCAAAGGCGGTCCCCTCCTCCACCCAGGTATTGCCCGCCACAACGCTGACGCCAAGCAGTTCAACCTTGGACGACAGAGCCAACATTGCCATCGCCATACCGTCGTCGTATATCTCCACCATGTCGGAGTCCAGAATAACCAGCTCTTTTTCTTTAGAAGTATCCGCCGCGCAGGCCGATTTCACAAAAAATATGAGCAAAAAGAGAGTCAGCGTAATTAGGAACAGATTGCCTGAATTATCATAACTGTACATTACCGGCACCAGCTTTATCATTTATTTTTGCGATATTATACACTTTTATCAAAAGCTATGGACACAAAGATACAAAAAAGCGATGAAGATCTCGCTCCATACTTTGTTCACCGGCTTTTCCTAGTATGACGCACAGCTAAGATTCTCTCACATTTTCCCGTCTCCATAAGCATTTATCTCTTCGAGAACATTCGTGACACATCGAGCCGATCTTATTCTCCTTGTAGTGCGGCCCCAGACCTATTAGAGATGAGTTTGAGATATGAGGTATAAGGAAAGAGCTGTCGTTAAGAGAAAGCCCTATCTCCTCTCCGTGCCCCAAACGATAAAGATCACGCTGCCCCTCCACACTCCACCCATCTACAGAACCCGGCTGCATGGATGGCCCCACGCCCCAGCACCTCTCCGCTGCCAGCAACTCTATATGGGCGCGCATTTTGCCGGAAATTTCCGCCAGCGCCTGCACACCCAGGACATCAAGATAATACATCATGAAATAATCTTCGGCCTTGGCGTACTCATGCATAAGCGTGACCAGCGGGCCGCCGACGCTGCACAGGCACACAGCCACCTCCTGGGCGGGAATCAGGTAACCTGCTCTCGGACCAACGTACAGCTTTTCTTCGCTGCCTTCGTGGTGAGATATAACGATGCATTCCTCTTCATCACGCTCTTTCTTATATATCTCCAGCACTGACTTCAAATCAAGAACTTTGCCCCCCTCATCGTATGCCCGTTTGACCGCCACGATCATATCGTCGGAGGCCTTCTTCCTGCGGCTCCGCTTCAGAGAGTCAGCAAGCATATCCTGCCAGTCAAATTCAACTTCGGCAAACTTTATTATCTCCATCCTGCGTACCTCCTGTTTACGATAGATAAAAAGAGAGGTTCTTCACAAATTTTAACGGAAATTCTCTATGCGTGGCCAGTTCAATATGTTTTGCCGACGAGATAACCCTTCTGCCCTCTCTCCAATGTTCCGGATGGAGAATGAACTCTATCGCCCCCAAACCGGAGCTGTTTCCGACCGACTTGATTTTTTCGACCGGAAGCTGAGGCAGTATCCCAGTCTTCATCGCATTTTCTATGTTGAGGTAGTTTCCGAAGGCTCCCGCGAGAAATACCATGTCAATATCTTCCAATCTTTTTCCCGCCTCTTCAAGCATTATCTCGATGCCGGTTGCAATCGCGCTTTTGGCTAGCTGCAGCTCCCGAATATCTTTCTGCGTTATATAGATGCTTCTTTTACTGTTTTTTGAGAGCAGGAACCGCCTCTGCCCCACGTCAAGCCTCTCGTAGAGAGCATTTTCAGGAGACAATTTTTTCTCAAATTTTCCGCTATTATCGATAATATGCTCTTCAAGCAGCAGGGTTATCGCGTCTACCAGACCGGAACCGCAAATCCCAATGGCCGGAATATTATCTATCGTGGAAACATATATCCCGCCTGGTTCTTTTTTTATGTGGTCTATAGCCCCCTCGGAGGCACACATTCCCTGGGATATCTTCGCTCCCTCAAGGGCCGGTCCCGCCGCGGCTGAACAACAGAGCAAAAAATCTTTGCAGCCAAGCACCATTTCGTTGTTTGTCCCTATATCTATGAGCAGCGACAGCTTTTCCGATTTTGTCATTCCTGTATAGATTATCCCGGCAGTGATGTCGCCGCCGACAAAACCGGATATATTGGGCAAAAGACGGACAACGGTCTCCGGAGAAAGCGCCAGATTCATGTGTGCGGCGGTTAGAGTCGGAAATTCATGGTATTGTGGAGTAAAAGGAGCCCTGCCGATACTCGCCGGCGATACACCGGCAAAGAGATGTTCCATCGTGGTATTGGCAGAGACGACAACCTCTGTTATCTCATCTTCCGAGACGGATGCCCGCCTCTGCAGGTTGAATATCAGCCTGTTCACCGCGTCGACAGCTCTGCTCTGAAGCACCGCCAGGCCATCTTCCCTCTCCGAGGCATATCCGATGCGGGAGATAACGTCAGCGCCAAATGTCACTTGGGGGTTCATCGCCGATGAAACCGCGATTACCGTACCACAACTCTTATTGACAAGATAGGCGACAATCATCGTGGTCCCAATATCGACAGCGATAGAAAACAACACCTTTTCATCCTTACTGCCGTCGTTGTCGGCTGCGGCGCATTCTTCACCGGAAAGTATCCTCATGTGCTGCGGCTCCACGTCTGCCCGGATCACCACCATGCCTCTTTTTGCCGGCGTAATACAGGCCAGCCTTATGCCGGCCTCAATCTCTTCATCGCTAAGAAGCAGCCGTTCCCTCTCAGGGCAGTCGGTGACGACACCTTTAATCTTTACACGATACTTGCCGCAGGTTCCGTTTCCGCCGCACGGTTCAGCCACCTCGCTTCCAGAGCGTCTCATAAGTTCCCCCAGAGTTTCACCCTCCATCGGGTTCACTCTCGTACAAGAAATCAGGTATACAAAGTTGTCTGCGGTATCTTTCATTAAAATCATCTCCCCTCTGCGGACCAGACAAAAACATATTTATTTTGCGAGGTCTTCGGAAACGTCAAAATAGATATGTGTCGAAAGGTGAATCTTCCGTATTCCTCCGGCGACCAAAGCTTCAGTGTCTTCACGTTTGTGACAGACAACCGGGCGCTTTGCACCGGCATTCAGCGCCCGCTCCGTTACCCACGGAACAAGAGCTTCGACAGTATGGCTAACCGCTTCATCCAAATGTTCAAAATCTTTGATCCCTACCGGAAGATGGGCCCGGTAACCGCCGTCCGCGGCTAGCGGCGTAATCAGCACTGAGTACCGGAGAAAAAACGTTCCCACCGCGGCTCCTACCGCACCAGCTACACCGGCATTTTCCGGCTGTATAGCCTCTTCGGAAAGTATTTCCCCGATCCTCGGTATAAAGGCCCACGAGGGAGCCCCCACGCCAATCAGTTCCGTGTTCAATTTGAGCAGAAGCGCTGGAGGCAGGCTAGTTTGGGAAGAAAGCGCAAAATCGATGAGCGAAATAGCCCCATTATGGCGAGCAAAATCAAATCCCTGTGTGGAAAGCCTTTTTACAAAAATATTTTTCACGGCGAGCTGACTCACTTTTTCACACACCAAAGTACACAAGCCTGCAACAGATTCCAAGTTACCGCCGGCAAGTATCCTTGCCCCCAGCTCGGAAGCGCAGCTATCCCATTTACTGAGCCTGCCTAAAGCAACCAGCGCGTCCGTCGGAGTGAAGGCCGCAAATTGAATCAGCCCCCTCTTTTCCATCTCCTCAAGCTGTATCATTCCCATGTTCAAAAGTCGTTCATCTTTCAACAGGCGGCTTACAGTCGACGGTCTATCTCCTAGAGCCGACAATATCCTCTTCTCAAAGCTGTCGGAGACTCGGCATTTCTCTCCGCGAAAAACTACTATCGGTTCCTGAGAGGTACCCTCCGCGAGAATATCCTTCAGGCAGCTTATCACCTCTGAGTTATCGGCTGCTGCTGAACATAAAGAGCGGACACGCCTCGGACCAATCAGCAGTTCCTTGTCTTTTGAAAAACGCACTCGGCTGTCTCCGCCAAGGCCAAATGTAAAAATATCGATAGATTTTACAAGAGTATGATGGCCTCCGACGGTGGTTCCCCTCGTACCAATAACTGGATGCCCGCCCTCATCCAGATAAATGATATCCGTCGTCGTACCTCCGATATCCACTATACATGACCCTCTGACAAATCCAGCGGCCTTTGCCAGATAACAGGCGCCGATGGCACTGGCCGCCGGTCCGGAAAGTACCGTCTCTATCGGGTGCACACGTGCCCAATCCATGCTGACAAGAGAACCGTCACTCCTTACGACCATTATCGGCACATTGATACCTAATCTGGTACAGACGTCTTCGACAGAGTTCAAAAGTTCAATGATTATCGGGATAAGCCCTGCGTTCAGCGCTGCGGTGGTGGCTCTTTTCAAAGCGTCAAGCTCAGTAGCCAGCTCATGACCGCATGTCACATGGATATCCGGCCTTTTGGTACGGATAATCTCCCGCGCGCGTATCTCATGCGCCGGGTTGCGAACGGAGAAGAACGACGACACGGCCACTGTCTCAATTTCGGGCAGTATCGCGTCACAGATTTCACAAAATGCCGCCTCGTCAAACGGCGCCGCTTCGTTGCCCTTCGGATCATGTCCGCCTCTTATCTGATAGACAAGGTCAGTGCCAAATTTTTTTTCGTGGCTGTATTTCTCGGCAATATCTTGATCGTAGCCTATAATTACTAAAGCGCTGGGGCGAAGTTTATTTTCCACGATAGCGTTGGTGGCCAGCGTCGTCGCCAGATTAAAGGCTTTGATCTGCTCCGGATTTACCTCCGCAAGTATTAGTTTCAGGCCATTTTCTATAGTACCGGCAAGATCTGAATGCATGGTAGGAGTCTTCGCCGAGGCAATGGCCGTACCGTCAGCCTCGCTCCAAAAAACAAGATCGGTAAAGGTTCCCCCTGCGTCTATGCCAAGTATTCCATTTTGTTCATGAATATTTCCTATCTCAGCCATTCTGACCTTCCTCATTATTTTTATTATATAACAAAGCAACTAAGTAAATTATAATGTCTGGTTAAAAACTCCAAAGCCTAGGCCCGATAAGATTCGGTCCTAGACTGCTCAAATATGATTAACTCATCCTTCGATTATTTTTTTATTTTAGTTTAGGAGCTTCTACTTCAACAAATTCTTTCATCATAGCGTAAATTGCAAAAGCTGTTAATATCAAATATGGAAACGCAACACAAAGTGCCACCATCTGCAATCCCTTTATACCACCGGATTTATATATAATGGCTGCTGTAGATGACATCACTATGCTCCATATTATAATTCTTCTTTTAGTCGGGTTAACTGTACCGTTGGAAGATAACGTCGCCATTACCCACGCACCCGAGTTTGCTGACGTGATCTGGAAGGTAAACAGAAGAAATATTACTATCCAGTACCACAAATGAGTCAGTGGCCGAAATTTCAAGAATTCAAAGGTTACACTTGTAGGATCATTCATGACAACTTGTCGCAATATGTGATTAACATTGCCCATAATAAGTTCCAGGCCGGAACCACCAAAGGTCGAGAACCAGATAAACAAAATTATCGGTGGAATCCCCATTACTCCAAAGACAAATTCACGTATCGTTCGACCTTTGGATATACGAGCAATAAATATACCGCAGAACGCACCCCACGAACACCACCAGGCCCAATAAAAGACGGTCCACCATTGATGCCATTGCGAAAATTTTTCGTCAAACGGATCCATCAATAATGAATCACCAATAAAATTCTGCAGGTAACTACTAAGAGAAGAGAACATTATCTGAATGATTTTCGTCGTTGGCCCTAGACAAAACATTGCTGCTAGAAAAAACAGCGCCAAAGTTAGATTAATGTCAGAAACTATCTTTATACCTTTATCAACACCGCTGACAGCGGTAGCGATATAGATTATCGACATAAATATATTTACAATTATGTAAACGGTAAAATTGTTAGGGACTCCTAACGCATAGTGAACACCAGAAGTTATCTGACTACATGCCATGCCAAAGGCCGATGCAAGACCTGTAACGGTCAGTACCATGATCCACATATCTACAGATGTTTCCACAAATTTGCGGTAGCTTTTTCCCCTTAAGATTGGTTCCAAAAGGGAGCTAATAAGTAATGGCAATCCCCTTTTCATGGAGAAATAACCTAAGCCTAATCCTGTGAAGGCATAAACAGCCCAGGGGTGAATCCCCCAGTGCAAATACATAATTCGCATGCTCCATACTGCCGCTTCTGGTGTATCTGGTGTTATCCTTGGAGAATTCAGGTAATGATAAAGTGGTTCCTGTACCCCAAAAAATATAATCCCTACCCCTAAAGATATCGAAAATAGCATCGCTATCCAGGAATATAGAGAAAACTCCGGTTCGCAGCCATCAGGATCAAGCTTGATCGAACCAAACTTTGACAGGGCCAAGTAAAGTAAAAAAACAACATATCCTGTTACTACTCCTAGATATATCCAGTTAAAATCTTTTGACAGGATATCAAAGAGCCCTGTCATTCTACTTATAAATTCTTCAGGATAGAGTACCCCCACTATAATCACCGCTAAGCTAAGGAACATCGAGACATAACATACCATATTATTCTGTTTTTTATCGGCAGAGTTATTATTCAAAGCATTTCCCTCCTTTACAGTAATGAATTAGTGCAGGAAAATATAAGCAAATGTTTTCCTGCACTTTACACCTAGATACTCACGCTGATGTTAGATATAACCGAAGAACGGACGGTGGACGACCGCACTCTGGACCCAATCTATGAGTGTTATAAAATCATATACGGGCATCCTGACGGCTTCCTGTACGGCATATGAACATGGGGGATAGAGTGTGCATTCCAGCATGAACGCAGCAATCTCTGGCTCCTCCTCAACCATTTGAAGGGCACATGCAACAACGTCCCTTTCAAGCTGTTTAGGATTATAACCGCCACTATCAATCAATATTTCATTTGTCATCTCCGGAACGTCCGAACCGCCGCCGCCTTTAATGACAAGCCTGGACAGGTCGTGTACTCCGCAGTTTTTCAAAACGTTCGATTTGGGTAAAACATTTCCGTTTGCGCATATTACTCCAACTTTTTTATTTTCTGGTATAGAGTTTAAAATCATGGGAAGCTGCATCAAACTGGAGAAAAAACACGGAACTTTTAGTTCTTTTCGAACCATCGGGAGATAGTTGCCAAAATATCCACAAGCACCGATTATAGCACGACACCCCTGCAACTCCATCTCTTTACCAGCCTCTATCAGCTGTGCTAATACTTCCGGGTGCGGTTCTGGCTGTACTACATTAGGAATGGAAGCCGCAGGAATCGCCTTATAGTGAACCGGATATTTAAATGAAGTAGCATTTTCAACACTTCCCGGTGGTAGAGTGTAACCTGCCACACCAAACAGTATTATACCAATCGGAACACCGCCAAAATATCTACCCTGCGCATTCATGATTTTTTTGTCAGCGTTTTCTTTCTGATAAACGTACATTTCTTTCCCTCCCCAAATAAATAAAAATATTTATTTCAGCCCAAGCAGCATATCTGCTTCGATTACCGTACCTGAGGCATCCTCCGCGTAGCCGTCGGCTCCGATCTTGTTTGCCCAGTCGCGCGATACCGGAGCACCGCCAACGATTACCTTTATCTGGTCTCTTATACCAGCCTCTTTAGCCATTTCGATGAATTCCTGCTGCGCTGGCATCGTCGTCGAAAGCAGTGACGAAAGTCCTACGATGTCAGGCTTATGTTCCTTTACCAGCTCAATCATCTTTTTGTTAGGCACGTCTTTCCCAGCGTCGATAATGTTATATCCAGAGGCGTTCATTATCATGCCTACAAGGCTCTTTCCGATATCGTGCACGTCACCCTCGACAGTTGCCAGAAGCACCGTCCCGCGCTTTTCGATTTTAGTATCTTCCGCTTCAAATTTATCTTGGAGGCGTTTCATTATGTCGGTTGTGATCTCCGCAGCCAACAGCAATTCCGGCAGGAATACCTCCTCCTCGGCAAAGAGGACGCCAAGTTCCTGCAATCCGGCAGCCAACCCCTCGTTCAGGACTTCCATCGGCGTCACGCCATTTTCCAGAGCTTTGTCCACCAACGCATTCGTCTCCGTACGGTCCTGGTCCATCAACGCCGCGATGATTTTGCCCAGCATTTCCTGTTTACTCATGATCTCTGCCCCCTATCTAGCAATAATTTCGTCCATCTGCCGCACGACATCGGCGGAAATTTCCGGCGCCTTGTATTCCCTCATAAGCTTCGGATACATAGTTTTCGCCCGCTTGCGCATCTCCTTTGCCAGAGGATCTTTATCCAGAGCCAGATAGCCCCTGTCCATGATATGCGGCAGGAAACTTTCCCTCTTATAATTTTCTCTCGTATGAGCACAGCGGACAAAATCGCCCCCAGGTCCGACTTCTTTGAATACAGCAAGGTCACAGGCCTCCTTTGTCACCTCTATGCCGCGAAGAACCCTCTCGATCCATCCCGTTATCTCCCAGTCAATGACCAGAGTTTCTAGGCTGATTGCGTTTTCGTCAGCGAAAAGCCCCATCCCCGTGCACATATTTGTACCAGCAAGCGCGGGCAGCAGTCCCGTTCCCATCTTTTCCATTCCAAGCTGGACGTCTATCGATTTTGTATCCGCCAACACCGAACCACCGCCGCAGGGAAGTCCGTAGTATTTCGCCAGTTGGCTGGTTCCAACTCTGAGCATGGCAAATTCCGGCCCTCCATGGGAACAGGTGGCGGCGCGCATATCAAGAAGGCGTGCCCAACTGGCATAGACAAGGGGTACCTCCGGGTTGACGGCCTTCGCCAACACAAAGGCATTAAGTATTTCTGCGTTAGCACAGATAAGATTTCCCGCCATCGTCGCTGGTCCCGTTCCACCGGCCATTGGGCCTGACTCGATAAAGAGCGGAAGTCCAACCTTCGCTGTTTCTATTATGAGATCGGCGACATCCTGGCGAAAATGCAGTGGGCTGGTCAGCGTCACAAGCATCGTCATAAATGGTTTCGCGACAAGTTTGTCAAGGCCGCCGGCGACAAGCGCCGCCATCTCGATCGCCCTTCTGCAATTTTCAGCGTTTTGAGCCTCGGTTATAAAATGTTTGCTCGTATTCATGAGCAATGCTTTCGTCTCTACAAGGTCCACTACCGCAGACGGCACATCGGTAGGCGTCGCCGGTACGAGAATATAATGAGGACGTTCAAGCACGTCGGAGAGCTGGATTATGTCTACAAGATCCTGTGTCAGCACAGATCTGTACTGATCGGTATTTATATCCAGAACATTTGTCGCGATCCCGACAGTGCCGAAATAGACGTCATCACCGCCGATTACGAGCGGCTCCGGATATTTGCGGTTGTACAGCCGCACGCTGGAAGAGCATTTTTTCAGCGTATCGGTGATGACATAATCGGGGACGCGCACCATACACTTCTCCCTGTCAACATGCGCGCCGGCCTTTTCATAATAGTCCATCGCCCTTTCATCGTGGACCTCCACGCCTACCTCCCATAACAATGCCCGCGATGCCTGGTCGATGCACAAAAGATCTGCGTCGCTTAAAAGTTTAAAAGTCCCCATAGATGTGCCCCTCCCATTCAAAGTTTTTTTATCTGTTCCGTGTGGCTATTTCAGACGCTTGTTGATCTCAGCACAAAGCTCCTCTTTGGTCGGCACGATATTGTCAAATACGACTTCGTTATTGATGAGCATTGTCGGTAATGTAGAAACACCTAGCTTCTGCGTCCTGCGTATACCTGAAAGGCTTTTAATCAGAGTCTCTCTCCATATGATTCTGCCGTTAAAAAGCGGCTCCACAGACCTTACCGACTCCACCATGTATTGACACGGCGCACAGCCTTCTGAGTCGAGTGTGACGATCTCAATAAAGATTTTCCCATCTTCAGTTTTGACATCATCGTCTTCTTCCTCTGAATCGGCACATTGTTTAAGTGCCTCTTCCAGCGAAAGGAATCCAGAGTTCTTTTCCGGCACGACGCCATCCTGTACATAATTTCCTACCGCCTCAAGATTATAGAACGGGGTGTCAAATGGGAGGTCGCACCCCGGAGAAAGGATGTAACCGCGTTTACCTCCAATGGCGATACGCTCCGCAGCCTCCTTGACGCACTCCTCCGGCGAACCGAAAAGCAGCGTCGTCGTAAGTGCCATATTGCCCTCAAAACAGACATTGTATTTATCGGCCAACCCTGCCACCATCGCAAGGTCTACCTGTTCGTCGAACGCGATGCCATCAGGTCTGCACTGCATCATCAGCTCGATATTTTTTGTGGCGTTGCCACAGCAAAAAAGAGTTATAATACCGCCGCGTTCATGAACCGCGTTTACAAGAGGCTCAATCGTCGGAGTGACGAAGCGTTTAAAGTGCCGCGGAGAAATTTGGCTTGTCATAGGATCGACAACGGCGACCGCATGTGCCCCAGTCTCGAGGTACCACTCTGACATCTTCATTGAGATACCGGAACAATAAGCCAATAACTCCTTCGCATAATCCGGATTCTCGATCATACCCGTAAGAAAAGAACTTCCAGCCAGGTGCATCGCCAACGTAAAAGGGCCGCAGATGAGGGCAAAGACCGCCGTTGTATCACCTATTTCGCTAACGATTTTTTTCGTAGCTTCAAGACATAGAGGAATACGTCCTTTATCCTTTGTAAATTCAGGCAGAGAGTTAATATCGCCGCCATTTTCAAGAACATGCCCCACTACCGCAGGAGGATTTTTACGCGCCCATTTAAGCGAACATCCCAACACCTCCGCTTCTACCTGCAGATCAAAGACAGAACATACGCCGTCGGCGCGGTAGCGTTCTGCGGCAGCTACAACCCCCTTAACGATGGCGTCAGAATCTTTTAAAAAACTTTCAGCATCCATATCAACCAAGCGTGCGACGTGCACTCCCGTAAACGGCACCCAGGGTACTCGCTCTACCTCGCGAAAACGAAGGGCATTCATTACGAGTTCTTTTCCGCTCGCCATTCCACTTTCTCCCCTTTCTTTTATTGAAATTAATTCTACAAATAAATTAATAAGAAATTATTTCTACAAAAATTATATTATACTATTTCTCTTTGTCAATATATGTTTTGAAAATTTATTCCTATTTTCCCCTATCATATATTTTTATATAAAAATAAATAAAATTAAGGATTAAGTACATATGCAAACCATAGCGCTTCGTATAAAAGATAAGACATTGCGCGGCATACAGTTCAATATATATCGCAATGGCTCAAAAATTATAATATAATTACCGCTACATAATCGTTTTATGTTATAGTTTTTGTATTCTTCATGCGGATATCGGGGTGATATTAAATGGTAAGCGATAAAATAATGGAGGCGTTGCCCAAATTAACGAAAAAGCAGGCCACTCTTGGAAGGTATATTTGTGAAAATCTGTATGCAGCAGCCCTTATGAATGCTCCCATGATTGCAAAACAGGCAGGGGTAAGCGAGGCTACGCTGACGCGTTTTGTCTACACTTTAGGATATTCCAGTTTTTCAGAGTTTCTGCTGGATCTGCGCAGACAGACACAAGAATCCAACCTCAATAACCCTTTTCGCCAAGAACAATACGGGCGCAAGGACCGGCCTGTATATAAACGTGTTTTCGAGTTGGAAAAAAGCCTGATGGACGAGACTTTAAACACAATAGATCCTGATGTTTTTGAAACCTGCGTCGACAAGATAGCCACCGCAGATCAAATTTTACTGATTGGTGGACCGACGCACTCTTTTTTGACAGATTACCTAACAAACTTCCTGCCGCTTTTTCACGATAATGTCAAGGCCGCACATTCTCTTGACATGCCTTTTTTCGGGGCGTTGGAGTCGCTGACGGAAAAGTCCGTAGCCATTGTCCTGAGCTATCCGCGATATCCCGTTGAGACACAAAAAATGCTGGAGGCCGTCACAAGCAGAGGCATAACGACCATAGGTATCACCGACAGCAGGTTTTCTCCCATCATCAGATACTGTACCCACTACCTGTTAACACCACAGAGGTATTTGATGATTTTCGTCGACCCCAACGCACCAGCAATCACGCTGATGCACGCGTTACTCGTAGCCATCTACCAGAAAAATGAGGCATATATAAAGAAACGCCTCAACAACTACGAAAAAACAATTATTTCGTCCGATATGTTCGTATTTAAAGACTATAACTTCATGAGTAAGCTGTAAACAAAAAATATCATGCTTCATTTGCTGACAGCAAAGATTGGCGTTGGCTTTTACTGTGGCAAACTGTTTCCTATTCCACGTTTTCTCTTCGCCACAGGCATTCATCTCTTCGAGGACATTCGTGACACATAGAGCCAACTTTATTCTCCGAGTAATCCGCACCAAGCCCAATAACTGCGGAATTTGAAATATGAGGGACTAAAAATGTGGCTTCATTTAATTCTAAGCCAATTTTTTCGCCATGGCCAAGTCGGTAAAGATCACGCTGTCCGTCCACACCCCATCCATTAACAGAACCTGGCTGCATCGAGGGCCCCACACCACAGCCTATTTTCTCCGCCATCGACTCTACGTACTTTCTAGCGTTGCTGGAAACCTCTGCTAGAGCCTGCACACCTATAAGATCAAGGCAATACATCATAAGATAATCTTTTTTCTGTGAATAATCCTGCATAAGCACAACGAGTCCTGAGCCGACTGTGTTAAGTACTACAGCAACTTTTTCCGCCGGAACAAGGTACCCAGCCCTGGGGCCGATTAAGAGTTTTTCTTTAGCACCTCCGCCAAGTGACAACATCAGACATCCATCTAGAAGATCAATTTTTTCATAAACTTCTATCACAGACTGCATATGAAGAGCGGGTAATCCCTCTTTGTAAGCACGCTCAGCAGTCACTACCATATCTTCTGAGGAAGATTTTCTGCGTCCTTTTGAAAGTCTTGCCAGTATATCCTGCCAATTAAACGACACTTTATCTAGATTAATTATTTCCATCAACTTTCTCTCCTTCCATATTACACATTTGATACGGCAGCGTTTTCTTCACACACTTTAAAAACCAGTTCAGTCCATATATGCACACTGTTTCCGCCCGTGGATATTATTTCATCGTTCCGCTCGTATTCAATATGTGGAACCATGGCGCCTGCCTTCAGTGAACGCTCTCGAAGCCATGGAATCATCACCTCAAGCGTATAAAAAACTGCCTTTTCCACATCTTCAAAATCTTCAATATCAAATGGGAGATGAGCTCTAAATCGGCCACCGCCTATGGGGTTTATCCAAACAGTATAATTGAGTAAAAATGTCCCTGCGGCCGCCCCAACAGCGCCGGTAACCTCAGAGAACTCCGGAAGACTGAATTCACACCCCAGAACTGCAGCGGTATCCTTTATGAAGGCCCATGACGGCGCTCCGGCACCAATCAGTATACCGTCAAGTTCAAACCTGATTTGAGGACCTCTGGACTTGTCATTATATAGGGAATCAGAAATTAGATTACCGGCGCCGCTGTCACTGCTGATCTCCCTGCCGCTTCGCTCAAAACTTTTACATAATACGTTATATGCTATATGGTGAATGATCGTCTTATATACATCCTCTGAGAAAGATAATAAGTCCTCCCCTTTTGCAAGAGTCTCCGCTCCTGAACACGCAGCGGAAATATTCCACTTTTTTAGTTTGCCCAGAACATGAAGCATATCTGTCGGCGTAAAACCTCCAAAGGATATGAGCCCTCGTTCTTCCATACTTTCCAGACGCTTCAGTCCAACACTAAACAACCGTTCGCCTGTCAGCAACTCCTGAGCAGCCATTGGACCACCTTCGAGTTTTTTGGCAATCACACGTTCAAAGTCATCACAAAACGCTCCGTCATTGGAAGGAAAGACAATCAGTGGCTCATCAGCAAATCTGAGGTCATCTATTGTTTCAACTCCACCCACATAACTTTTCATAAAGCAGCGACAGAGTGGACAGACCCTGCGGGGACCGATAGTAATCCTGTCATTCCGCCCTCTACCGTATATACGGCTATCCCCTCCAAGGCCAAATGTGTAAATATCTATCGTTTTAATCAACGTTTTGTGGCTGCCTATGGTTGCGCCTTCGGTTCTCTGTGCCGGCGCGCCGTTTGCATCAAGATAAATAACATCCGTTGTCGTTCCTCCGATGTCCACAACCCATGATGGTTTGCCAAATTTACCGGCACACACCAAATGACTGGCCCCTACCGCGCTCGCAGCCGGACCGGATAATATACTCTCGATAGGATGTAATTTGGCCCAATCAAGTCCAACTAACGTTCCGTCGCTCTTTACTACGGAAATAGGAGCGACAATTCCTTCATTCCTGAACACCTTTTCAACAGATTCAAAAAGATCCATTATAATTGGAATCAGATTGGCGTTTAATGATGCTGTCACAGCCCTTAGCATCGCGTCGAGGTCAGATGACAGTTCATGTCCGCAGGTTACATACTTACCATTGAACATCGAACAGATAAGCTCACGTACTCTAAGTTCATGTGACGGGTTGCGCACAGAAAAAAAAGCTGAGACAGCAACAGACTCAGCGTGAGGAATATTTTCTTTCAGCCACGGGACAAGAGTTTCAATATCCAAAGCAGCCTTCTCGTTCCCTTTCATATCATGGCCACCACTTACCGCAATAATTCTCTCAGTGGGAAAGACGCCGTTTCGTCTTGCAGCACTCACCCTTTCAACGTCATAGCCAATAAGAATCAGCGCTGTTTCACGAATCTTATTTTCGACCAAAGCATTTGTGGCAAAAGTTGTTGCAAGACTTATTGACCTTATATCATTAGAAGCGAAATTTTTAAGGAGTTGCTTCAATCCATTTTTTATTGTATCTGCCATGTTTTCTTTGTCGGTAGGAACTTTTACAAAATCTTCCACCGAGAGTTCTTTCTCTGATAAGAGAACCAAATCAGTAAAGGTACCTCCCGCGTCAATGCCTAATATTTTACCGTGAATCTGACTGCCCATTCTTATGACCTCCAGTGACGCCTCTGTTTTTTAACTGAATCGCGTACGTCAATTTGCGCAGTGAATCAATGAATCTTGTCCTTATGGCAGAACAACTTATCGCAAAAATAATGAGCACACAGCCCAAAATTTCTGCAGCCGTCGGAATCGCATCGATAAGTAAAAAGCCCAAGATGAAAACGACTACTATTTCAAATGACGTTATTATACTCACAAAAGAGGCAGGAATATAGTTTAAGGCGGAATAAAAGAAAGCATATGCCACAAAAGTACTTGTGACAGCCTGAAATAACGTGATACTCAAGTATTGAAACGTAAAATTAGCAACATCGGCCCAACCAATAAAAATAGTTTTACATATAAAAAGCCCTATGCCGCCGAACAAATTTGAAAAAAAGAGGAGTTTATACTGGTCGATACGTTCTGCTTGCGCTCTTTTTCTTGTAAAAAATACCAACGACGTTATGCCGCATACGGACACACATCCCCACAGAATGCCGGATGTCGGCATTTCTTCAAGATGCGGGACGCCAGCGCCGACCACCGCAACATATACTCCACAGAGAATGAGGATGCCTGAAAAAATATCTCCCCGTCGTGGTTTTTCATGTGCAAAATATAATGACGTGATTGATGTGAATAATGGAAAAGTATAATGAAGTATGATTGCCTCCGATGCAGAGAGATACTGCAGAGACATAGCGTATCCTCCTGTATTGCATATTACAGAAAGAAATGAGGCAACTAAATAAAACTGTTCTTTTTCAAAAAATGCCTTTGTTAAACTTTCCTTTTTAAAAAATAAGAACCACACACCAAGCATACCTACTACGAAAGCGTTTCTTATAACCAAGGCGGACAATACATGTATATTGGCCGCCACCATTAATTTGGCGATGGGGCTTGCCACCCCCCAGAAAAACGTAGCCACTAAAACTAAAATTATACCTTTGAAATATTCCATCTCATATTTTTATATAAGCGGCATATTATCTAAGCATAATGCGTAGAGATAATATTAACCATCTCATCCCTACGCATTTATTAGAAAAATAAACTTACTTCCGATAGTTTCCGTTGTTAAGATATTCCAGCAGATCCTCTTTGCTCATGTTGTCAATGCCTAGGTAAGCTAAGCTATATTTGCTGGTTTCGAAGAAACTCTTCTTATGCATCGCACCTGCAAGAATTATCATTGAATCAATGACAGGCGTAGCTACACCATACTGAACGCCAAGATCATGATAGATCTTGCATCCAACCGGAACATCTTCCGTCAAGTAGCGATGGTTGATATTATTCGGACCTAAATTGCCTTCGGTCGAAGGCTGATCCAACGGAAAGACAACGTTATCCTTTCCGTCTTTGTTAAGTCCCATATATTCCTGGGTCAAAACGCTGCGGCGTGAGAAGAAGGATTCATAGGAATAGGATGGGGTACCAACACCAATTGCCTTTGCGATGGCTTTCTCTTCTTCGTAGAATTGATACTGTACTTCGCAAATGGAAGGACATAAACCATGGCAGTACATCGAGTAACTGTTCTTATCGTAGCCCCCGAAGATTTTCCCCCAGTTCTCCATTGTCGACACGCCAAGAATCGTAGCGGGAACATGGATAACAGGGTTGATATTGGCAAAGCCTATATCCAGTACGGTATTTCCCGCCTCCGGACCGTTGCCCTGTGTCACGGCGTCGATGCAGGGCAGATATTTCGATGATTCAAGAAAATCATCGATATCAGACATTGGAAGAGAGGCGCCCCTCAGTGTAATCGCACGGTATTTTACACCAACATGCGGGAAGGCAAAGCCGTTGACATTTTCGATTCTGGTTCCATAAGGTGCTGATGACCATCCGCCGATTATCACTTTCTTCGTACATCCCATCTCACGCATAAGTTTGCGCAGCAGCAACGTGGCAAAATTATCGGTAAAGATATGAACGACCTGTCCATCTTCCAGGTAAGGAATGAGAGCCCGGAAAAATGGCTCATGAGCCATCGCAGGCGCAGCGACTACGATCAGCCCCGCTCCCTTTACCGCTTTTTCTATATCACTTGTTACAATATCAAAGAACGCGCGGCCGGAACGCTCAAAACAGTACAGGTTACGCTGTACGCCATCAAGCAGAATGCCTGTCTTATCAATATTGGCAAGCGTCGTCTCGGCAAACGGCATCATGTCGTAAAGACGAACTTCGCGTCCAGCCAATTTTGCATCCGCCGCACAAGTCTTACCAACTGCTCCGCCGCCGAGAACCGCTATCGGCATATCTTTCAGATATTCCATTTTACTCATTACATGAACCTCCATAATTTAATTATGAGTTTTACTTTGAAACAGACAAAAGCTGTTTTGCTACCGTTACCGCCTCATTTGCATCAGAGGAGTAAAATCCGCCTATTTTTTCCGCATACATTGGAGAAAGCGGGGCGCCTCCGACCATTACAGGCATCTTGTCGGTAAGCCCCTCTTCTTTAAGGGCATCTATTACATCCTTCATTGTGGCCATTGTTGTGGTCAACATCGCGGAAAGACCTACGATATCAGGCTTAATTTCCTTAACCTTCGCAACAATTTCCGCGGCTGGTATATCCACACCAATATTGATCACTTCAAAACCGGCCCCCTCAAGCATCATTCCCACCAATTTAATACCGATATCATGAAGGTCGCCTTCAACCGTCACCATTAGAATTTTTGCCGACGGTTCTGCACCCGCCGCAAGCAACAAAGGTTTGATAATTTCGACGCCAGCCTGCATTGCCTTCGCGGATACCAACACTTCTGGAACGAACATCTCCCCGTCTTTGAACAGAACGCTGACCTCATCCATACCAGCAAGCAGACCATCGTTTAATATTTCCTTTGCCGGTATCCCTTCGTCAACTGCTTTCTGTACATTTGTCTTTACAGTACTGACAGCCCCATCTACTAATGCCTCGGCAATCATTTCCAGTATCTGGCTCATCTTGATCTCTCCTTAAATCTAATTTTTTAATGTTTAATCTATAAGTTTCTTCCACTTTTTTTCGTGTTCTGTCAGAATCCGCAGTATCAACGGATCGATATCCGGATTTACTGGCGCATTGATAAGCGTCAACGTCTTCTGCTTTATCTTCTGTGCAAAAGAATCAGCTGGTATCTCTCCGGTTAGACTTCTATCAAATATCCTGGAATACCAAACAGACTTAAAATTATCCAGAGTGGAATCCTCTTCAAGGTAATGTCCCCTGGGACCAACCTTTTTGATCGTATCAAATAAAAAGGCCTCGTCAGAACAGTCAATACCCCCCTGATAAACCCGAAGCATATCTAAGATTTCATTAGTATAGACATAGAGCTCCGGTGAGATAGCAGAGGCGTGATTCATGACGCCAAAGTCATGCACAATGTCGGCACCTGTAAGGGCTGTTGAAAGCACCGCCATAGTCACCTCAGACGCCGCCTGCATATCAAGATGCTGCGAATCGGTACAGCCAGCGGTGCCAAAGAATGGCAGATTATAAAAATCTGACATTTCAGCCGATGCGGCTATTCCGAAATGGAACTCAGGAGCGCCATACGAACCAGTAGTCGTTTTCATATCAAGCACAGTCGGCATACTTCCAGCGATAAAAGCTGCTCCTGGATATGCTATTTGCTGTATGACCAGTCCTGAAAGGATCTCCGCAAAATTCTGAGCTAAGGCAGCGGCAAGAAAGATTGGTGCCGTACCGCCGCGCATAGAATATGGCATATAAATACAGGGAACTCCGGCTTCAGAACATATCATCAGCTTCCTTAAGCTGTCGCCGCTGTGGTTAAATGGAGGTACAGGTTCACAGTAGCCAAATAAAAATGGTTTCTCTCTGAGAGCCCGCGCTCCGCCCTTTATATCCCTTGACAATTCAATTATGTCTTTGTAGCTTGGCGCATAGTCCGGACTAAAATACATCGGTTTAGTTGTATATTTCAAAGTATTGGCAAAACACATACGACCTGCAATGGCAGGATCGCAGTCTGATACAAGCCCATTGCTGGCAAGATAATTGACATTTGGAAGGGCGTCGGCCACCTTAGCTACGTTTGACGCTGTTTCCATCGTGTGCACCGTTATCTTGCCGCTGACCGGATCAACATACGTTAGGCTATTCGTAGAGCCGCCAAAGTATTTATTTACTTTGTTTATATCCATAGCAAGCTCGCCGTTCACCGTATAAAGCTTAAAAGAAGAGGGAACTGTCTTCAGCGCCTTATCCACCATAGAACCGGGAATGGAAACATAGCCTTTTCCAAGTTCTTTCGCCCCGTTGTCCAGTAGACGTGACTTGATCTCCTCATCACCGACGATCATGCCAATTTCTTCCATTATGCGCCTCGCATATGCGTCTATCTTGCGACACTTCTCATCACCCAGGATATGTAGCTTATATTCTGGTGAAATGTAATGCCTAACACTTTCTTTTTTTACTTTTCTCATAATAACAACTCCTTCGCAAACAACCTGCTAGTTGGACAAATCAAGTCCTTTAAGGATGTCGGCCGCCGCAGAAAATTTTTCAATGTTCATGACATTTTCATAAAATGCTTCCGTCTTGGCTTCGCCAAGCACAGGAGAGACAAAACGCATATATTTTTCTTTTATTGACACATCGTCAAATGGCTTATAATTATAATCACCTTCTGGCTGCATGGCTTCGCTTTTATAGACAGCACCGTCATTCATAGTTATTTCTAGTCTAGTTTTGCTGGTGGTAGGAAAAAGTGCCTGAAGTTCAGGGTCATGCTCAACTTTCATCTTGGACATTAACGTTAAGATCTTTTCATTCCTAAACTCATTTAATACTTGGCGAGGACCAACCTGACCGTAGACAAGATAAGAGGCTATCGGAAAACCAATATTATACTGTGCGTTTTCAGTATTGGAGGGTTCAGAATATGGCAGTCTGATAGCCTCTTCAAAAGAGCATATTTTTATCTCCGCTATGTCGTTTACATCACAATGGTACTTGTCAAGTAGATTTTTCGCTGCATAGGCGCCAGCGTGAGTCCAACGGCAGGCACAGAATGGTTTGAAATAGTTTTGTTCAGCTCTGTATTTCTTACCGAGAGTATCTATTTCTGGTTCAGCCTCTTTAAATGTAAAGAGCGGCGGTATGCCAGTATGGCCCTTTTCGGCCATAAGTGCTGAAACCGTGCCGGACATACTGCCCCAGGAAATTGCATCCTTCAGCATATTCGGGTAATCGACTCCGCGCATCATCGGAGAATAGGCACCCCATCCTTCTGCTATGCCAAGTGCGTGGAAAAATGTCTCCATATCGTATTTTTTTATATTGCAGTGTCCCGCAACGATGCCAAGTCCACTCCATGAACCTGTAGAATGATAATCCGGCCGCAGTTTATGTACTAGAACAGAGGCACGGATTCCAATCTCATAGGCGACAAGCAGCGCGTCAAGAAAACGTTCTCCCGAAAGCTGCATATCTTCCGCCAATGCGAATATCGCAGGAAGTATAGAAGCACTGCAGTGTCCCTTTGTTGGTCTGTTACCGTCGTCACAGTCCAAAGCATTGGCGGACGCGCCATTCGCGAAAGCAGCTCCCACCATTGCCAGCTTACCTCTCTGTCCTAGGACAGTACATTTTCCAGGAGCATATTGAGCATTAGCAACCTCACGCGTAATGCGGCTTACCGGTGCCTCCGTGCCTGCAATAATGGCTCCAAACGTGTCAACGACTATTCGTTTCAACATTGCTTGAATGTGTTGTGGCGCCTTTAAAAAACGCTCGTTCAACACATATTCATAGAGCTGTTCACTGTGTTTGTTGAGATATTCTTTCATTACTATGACACCTTTCTCTAAAATTTTCATACAAATGTAATTCGCATTACTTACCTAAGATACCCAACGTGATGCCTAACACAAAACAATTTTTTGCTTCTTAATTATTAACATGAAATGTTTTATTTCTTATATTATATTATATGAAATGAAATATTTCAAGTCCTAAATATAAAAATCTGATTTGATTTATTCATTAATATCAATACACTCTCATTGATATATACTTATTGATTTTTATGTTAGTTATTAATTACAATTAGTAGATTCTCGAGGTAGGTACTGTTTTTTGATATGTTTTAAAATATTCTTTGCATGTACATTATTTGCATCCAACTTTAACGACTTCTCAGCAGCTTCATTCGCATCACTAATGGAACCTGCACACGCAAGGGCGGTTGCTAAATAAAACCAATACATACTGTCGTATTTTAATTCATCACCAATATTCTCTAAATGTTTTATAGCATCAAAATACCTTTTATCATTGAGCAAATCAATTGCCTTTATAAATCTATTGTATGCTATTTTTCTTTTTATTTTACCCCAAGTATATATAAAAAATAACATTATTATCATCGATAAAATGAAATTTATGAAACCCATTTTTTCGCCTCCCTAATAAAGAACCCTGCCTAACTATGGCAGGGCTTTTTATCTCTTTATAAAATAAAATCACATCATGCAGGATTTTTCTCCAGAGAAGACTGGAAATCTTTGATGACTGCCTCTTCTCCCTCACGTAATGCTGTGGGAGGCACCTTACCGTAATATCCGCAAGTTACAGCCGACAATAAGAAACAACCAACCGCTGCAACTGTGAGAACGATGGCTGGTGCCCAGATAATTCCGTTGGCCACAAGGCTAGGAACTATAGACACTATCGCTATTTCAAAGAATGAGATGAACACATACGCTAGGCCATAGTCTTCAAGCGTTTTTGTTTTAAAACTTGGGTCAACGACCCGTAACAGTGTAACTCCCATCGCAACAACTCCGGTGTTCCATCCAAAGACAAAGATGCTGCGCTCAAACCAAAAATTATGAAACAGCCTGCGGCCAAGAACCATACAGACCATCACACAGGATAGAGCACCAAAACTGAATAGCAACAACATTGGGACAGCATACTTAACAACGACAGAAATTTGAATGCTTGCTACGCCAAAAGCTACAAGATAGTCAGTAACCCATGAACCGATACGGTTGGTCACATGTTTATCTACATAATTTCCCAGTTTCATACCGTCTAATAGTTTTTGTATGACAACACCAGCCAGCATAGAAAGACACATCATAGGTATCTCATACTTACCAGGCATAACCGTTTTGGTCAAATTATAAACGTAATATCCTATTGCAAAGGCCGCCATTACCAGGGCAAAATGCCATGTAAAAGGATCCAGCGCAATAGGATTAACTGTTTCTTTGCCCATCGATACACGTTCTTTTTCAGGGACAAAACCGGTAAGCATGCTTTCAGGAAGACTTGACACATCTTTTACTAATCTGGTCCAGCCTTTTCTTGTGGCTATATTTATAAGTATCATTCCACCAATAATACCTGTTAGCAATCCAACCGTCGCAGAGGTATAGCCTACTGTCATTGCCTCTTCCCAGCCATAATTCTGAAACGTCTGCCCAATTGCTGTGGCATAACCATGGCCACCGACAAATCCTGCCGGCAACATGATTGCAAACCCCTGATTCAGTGAAGGGAACAGCGGCGCCAACACCAGAAGCCCAAACAAAAGAGCCGCGCCGAACTGCCAAAACTCTGAACCTAGATTATAAAAAAACGTATCGCCGATCTCCTTGACTACATTTCCGAATTTAACTTTCGGGGCATTCTCTTCTTTGCCAAGAAAGAGCCCGGCAAATAGAACGACTACTAGAAGGTAGGGGTAGGAAGACATATACGGCGAACCGTTTTCTCTCACCGCAAACGGCAAAATATCAAGGAACTGCCAACCGCAGAACAATGCTATAAAACCGGCTATAAGTGAAGACGGCATATATATATAT